>CAZAXI010000012.1:0-43135 GCA_964489045.1 uncultured Granulicella sp.
GCATCGAACAGTGTATTGCGGTTGAACTCATACAACGATCCGTGGATCGCATTGCCGCCCGACTTCACGGAATAATTCTCCACGCCCTGCCCCGCAAACTGCGAGGAGTAGCCCGCCGTCTGCACCTGGAACTGGTTGATCGCGTCCACGCCGATCGCCGTCCACGTAAAGCGAGGGTCGCCCACCTGGTCCGCTTCGGGCAGGTTCACGCCTTCAATATAGATCTCCGACACGCCGCCCGCCGGGCCGCTGCCGTTCACGATGCCCGAGTTGTCGGTGCTGTTATTGGAGGTGTAATTCACCTGCACGCCCGGCATCAGGTATTCGAAGTCGGTGGCGCGCCGCTGGTCGCTCACGCCCGGTCCGCCCTGGCTCATCTGGATGGGCAGGTTCGAATACATCTCGTTGTCCATTACCGCGCCCAGCACCGCGTCCGTGGTCTGCAGCAGCGGCGGCGCGGCGGTGATCGTCACCGTCTCGGTCGCCTGGCCCACGGTCAGCTTCACGTTCACGCTCACCGTTACCAGCGCGTCTACCGTGATGTTTTCCTGCTTGTACCCCTCGAATCCCGCCGCCGACACCGTCACCGTGTACGTCCCCGGGATCAGCGCCGAGATGTTGTAGTCACCCGCGCGGGTCGTGGTCCGCACCGTGTTCACATTGGTGTCGATGTTGGTCACAGTCACGGTCGCGCCCACCACCACCGCGCCGGTGGGGTCCTCGACCGTGCCCGAGATGGCTCCGGTACCGGAGAGCTGAGCATGCGCCATCATCCCGGCAGCGCCGGCAAGAACCAGCACGAAAGCCATCAAACCGGTAATCAATCTGTGCGACGTTGCTCGCAATAGGTGCTTCGAAGGTGTTCGGAACATTGTGTGTAACCTCGTGAACATGAAAATGAGATCGGACAGCGGAATAGCTTCCCAGGACTGTCCGCTGTCGGCAGCCTAGGAGCGTAAAGGTAAGACCACTTTATGTGCGTTGTGAAGCTTCTCCTTACGGCCCTATCTTTGTCAAGCAATTTCGCCAGAAGTTTTCTCCGGGCACCTTACCTTTCACGTAACGCAGTTTCCTTTCACCATCTAACCTCGGACGCGGACCCCGGCTGGCCTCCAGAAGCCCATCCGAATCCCCCTCCCCCCGTCCCCCAGAATCCAAAGAATGAACTTGCAATCAATTACTTACGCCGACACGCATACACCGCAGCAGACCGGGTCTGCAACTCCTCGCCCGTCGGCCGCGGGTCCAGCCTTTCGCGCTCAAGTCCAAGTGGAAATTGTTTTCGGTTTGCAATCCCGAAGCGCAAATGAGGTCAGACCTTCCACCCCGCGGCTTCTTTCCTCAGCGCGCCCCTGCGCCCGCCCCAAAGTCCCCATGCGCCCCCAGCCACGCCCGCAGCTCCGGCTCCTCGGCCGCGCGCAGATGGATGCAGTCATTAATGCTGTCGATCGACTTCGCCAGCGCCCGCTCTGCCCCCTCCACCCGATGTTCCCGAAAAAAGCCCGCCACCTCATCCCGCCTTTCCACCGTGCAGAACGCCCCCGTCGCCTCCACAATCCGCTCGCCCGAGCTCTCCGTCGCCTTCCGCTCGATCGCCGCCCAGTGCTGTTGGACGTACTCCCACGCCAGATCCTGGGTCGCCCGCCGCTCCAGCAGCAGCGCTATCAGCGTCCAACTGTCCTGGCTCCGCACCTCGCCGGACACTGCATACTCCAGCGTCCGGATCACCAACTCCGGGGCCTCGAACCGCGTCAGCGCCCTCAGCGCAGCCTCCTTCAGGTCTGGATCGGTCGCATTCCGCCCCACCCGCTGCATCTTCTCGTACATCTGGGTATCGCCCTTCACCGTAGCCAGCGCCACAGCCGCATCCGCCAAGGTCGGGTCGGCCACCTTTTGTCCGGCGAACAGTTGCTTCGCCATGCTCTCCGCCTCCGCCAGCACCGCCGGGTCCTGCGCATCGCCCAACTCCTCAAACAGCGTCTCGCGCAGGTCCGCGTGGTCGTCCTTCTCATGCTTCTCGGGCCCGCCCAGCGCCGTGTACACCGGATCGAACTCCCGCCGCACCACCGCATCCAGCCGCTCGCGGTCCGCATCCGTCGCAATCTGCGACTCGATCATCCCCACCCGCCCCAGCGCGCTGTCCACCACCGCCGCATTCGGGTCCGCCTTCACCGCCAGCACCAGGTCCAGAAAATCCCCCACCGTCCCTTGCCCCGCCCGCATCAACGCCCATCGGTCCCCCAGCAGCCCAATCCGCTCCGCCGGCGTCAGCCCGGTCTCCACATTCGCCACCAGCGCCTTCCACTCCCCCGCCGGATACGCCGTCCGGTAATACCCCTTGTCCCCCGCATCCGCAAATAGAAAACCGGAAGATGGAGCGGTCAGTTGCCCCACACCAGGGCCCACCACTTCGCATCCATCTCCATGCACGCAAACCGGAATCGTCCAAACGGTTTCGGAACCGACGCATGCAGCACAATCTGTGGCAGCGCCCGTTCCGGAGAGCAGGAATTCCCCCTGCGCCACCGGCACACTGGGTGCCCCATTCATGACGGCTTTACCGTCATGGGTGGGGTCCTTCATCGCGCCGCCAATCGTCACCAGCGGAACCCCCGGCTGGTCCACAAAGCTCCGCATCACCTTATCCACCGGCAGTCCGCTCACCCGCGTTTGCGCGTCCCAGAAGTCCTCCGCCGTAGCATTCCCATACAAGTGCGCCGCCAAATACGCCTGCACCCCCTTGCGAAACGTCTCCTCCCCCACCCAGTTCTCCACCATCCCGATCACCGCGCCCGCCTTGCCGTACGCAATATCGTCGAACAGCGCATTAATCTCCGCCGGCGTCTCCGCACTCTGCCGGATCGGCCGAGTCGTCCTACCCGCGTCCGCATCCAGCGTGTGGTTCAGGTCCGTCGCCTCATCCTGATCGAAGTGCCACTTCGGTTGCCACTTCGCCGCCGCCTTCGACTCCATCCACGTCGCAAACCCCTCGTTCAGCCACAAATTGTCCCACCATTGGGGCGTCACCAGGTCGCCGAACCACTGGTGCGCCATCTCGTGCGCCACCGTGGTCGCCACCTCTTTCTTCGCCGGCAGCGCGCCCGCCTTCGCATCCACCAGCAGCTCCGTCTCGCGGAACGTGATGCACCCGAAGTTCTCCATCGCGCCCGCCTCAAAGTCCGGAATCGCCACCAAGTCCAGCTTCCCCATCGGGTACTTGATCCCAAAGTAGTTGTCGTAATACTTCAAATTCCATTTCGCCGCATCCACCGCGAACTTTGTCAGCCGCACCTTGTCGGGAGTAGCGCACGCCCGTATCGGCACCCCGTCCGCCTTCGCCTTCGAACACTGGAAGTCCCCCACCACCCACGCCAACAGGTACGTCGACATCTTCGGCGTCGTCGCAAACACAACCGTATGCTTCCCCGCACCCGCCGGCGTGTCCCGCACCATCTTCGTATTCGAAATCGCCGTATCGCCCGCATCTATAACCAGAGAGACGTCGAAGGTCGCCTTCAGCGCCGGCTCGTCGAAACACGGAAACGCCCGCCGCGCATCGGTCGCCTCAAACTGCGTCACCCCATAGTTCCGTGTCTTCGACTTCGAAAGATAAAACCCCCGCAGCTTGTCATTCAAAATCCCCGTATACGCGATCTCCAGTGTCACCATCCCCGCCGGCAACTCCCGCGCAAACTCGAGCGTCGCCTGCTCCTTCCCCGCATCCAGCACCACCACCGCCGTCTGCGCATCGCTAGCCGGTTGTTCCCTGCTCCCTGTTCCCTGTTCCCTGCCTTCCGCCTTCACCACCCCAAACTCAATCTCCGCCGCATTCAACGTAATCACCTTGGTCGGCGCAGTCAGCACCACCTCAATCCGCTCTTCCCCCGCAAACCGAGCCTTCGCCAGGTCCGGCGTAATCGTCAACGAATAATGTTCCGGCCTCACCCCACCCGGCAGCCGCTGCGCCCGCACCGCCGCGCATCCCACCAACACCAACCCCAGACCCAGCAACCCGCAGCGTAAACGCATCTCAGCTAACCAGCATACAAACAACCCACCCCCCGCGCACCGCCATCCTCAACTTCAGGATGCCCTTGCCCTTGCTTCTGAGATAGGTCCGGACTTTAGTCCGGACATCCGCGCAAACAAAGAAGCGGGCTTTAGCCCCTGGGGCATGCCTTGTTGCCCGCACGAAGAATCCCCGCAATTGGCCGGATGCCCCAATGTCTTGTTTCTGAGACATGAGATCGACCGCCGCCAACTCCGGGAGTATGATCCTGTCCAGGAATCGCCAGGTACGCCCCCGCAAGAGCGGGATTGAATTCGGGAGGGGCCACCATGGAGCTGTCCTTCTGTCGACAACGACTCCTGAGTCTTTTTGCCGCCAGTTCCGCGTTGTTCCTCTGCGCCTGCCTTAGCCCGGCCGCACGCGGTCAGAACCCGGCCCCAGTCGCTGCGCCAAGCGACATCCATATTGGCGTGATCGAGTGCTACGAGCCCGTTCGCCTGTCCGCGCGCAATGTTAACGCGTCGATCGCTGGACAAACTTACGCTGTGGCGATCACTCCACGGACAACCCAGGTTCCCACCCATCTGCTGGTCATTCTGGAGCCGGGACCGAAGAACACCGCGCCCTACAGTGACGCAATGGAGACGGTGGGACGCGTGTTCGCTCGCGGCTGGCTGGTCAGCATCGTTCGCCCGGACGGATACGCGACTCCCTACACCGCCAACCAGGCCGCTCTCACCGCCGCACTCCAATCCATCGCCCCGCCCGCGTTCGATTACGGGGGCGCCTTCAACGAATTGGCGAGCTTTGCAGGCCGCCGCGTGCTCATCCTCGAACAATCCGTGAGTGCGACCAACCCGCGCATGCTGGCAACGGCGCGCAGCCTTATCCCGGAGACCTACCGCGTCGACGGCGGCGTTATCGTGAGAGACGAGCCTTTCGATGACAACTTTAACCTTGTCAACCCGGGGATCGATTATGCCGACGGGTACGCCGAAACGCCAGCCGCCTCCATCCAACCCCAATCCCCGCGCCGCAAGAAGATACGCTCACCTAACGGCGTGATGCACGAAGTGAAGTTCGCCAATGCCGTGAAGGACGCCCTGAGCGACGCCAACTACTACTACGATCTCGATGTGAAGGTTCCCGCGTCTGCCCTGGCCGGACCGGTACTGCTGACCTATCGCAATCTGCATCCACATACGGACTTGTTCAGTGAGACGCCTTACCAAAATGCGACTGGCTCCGGCGATGGCCCAAAGAGAGAGCCTCTACAAGTCGCCTACTCGATAAGGCGACAGTAGCCCCAACATCGCTGGCCGATTCAATGCCATTCCGCACCCATGTCAAACTGGAGCCCATCCCTACGGCAGAGTCGGATAATCCGGCCTCTGATTATCCGGCACCGCCGGATAATCCTTGCTCCCATCGTTCACTTCCAGCCGCACATAATCCCACACCACGCCGGTCGTCACATCTCCCGCGGGAACGGTGAACGTCATCTCATTCGCGCCTGGCTTCAGCAGCGCCGCGTCGAACTTCTGCACGTACTGGTACCACACCCCCTTGTCCGAGTTGTAGCGCAACCCATTCGTCGCCACCGGATGGATCGTCCCCACCGCCTGTCCATTCACGCCGATAATCAACCCGCCCTGCGTATCCGCACCCACATACGCCGAGCCTCCGCCACCGCGCTGCGCACCCCCGCCAGCGGCCTGACCACCTCCGGCCGCCGCATTACCGCCCGCGCCGCGCGCTCCACCACCCCCACCGAACGCCGCATTACCTCCGCCCAGCGCCCGGTTCCCACCGCCATCCGCCCCCGCCAGCGACACCCGCAACACCACCGTGCCCTTCTCCGCCTTCGCCATATTGAACTTCACCGTCCACGTCGTCGCCCTGCCCTGACCCCACTGCGGCCACGGGTCTTTATTATCCGGCGGAATCGCAACCCACCCGAAGCGCTGGTTATAAGGATCCTTCGCCGCCGGATTCAGCCAAGCCGTACTCGTCGAGTGCGGCACCTCCTGAAAGAACCAGTCCTTGTGGTAGTCGCTCTTGCCAATCGTGTACGTAATGTCATTCGGAAACAGTCCCGCGTAGCGCAGCCCCCAACCCCACAGCCAGTAGTTGTCGCCATCGCCCTTGAAGAATTTATCGCCCGTCCGGTCAGGATACCCAATCTCCCAGATCTGTTTCCCGTACCGCACCGGCTGCCAGTCCAGCTTGCCAAGGTCGATCTTCTTGCCCGCCTCTACGGTGACGTCCGCCTTCGCATACTCGCCCAGCACTCCATTCGCAAACGCATGCAGCGTATAGGTCCCCGGCCGCACATTCGCAATCGTGAATCTCCCGTCCGCTGAACCCTCCGTCCAGAACTGGTAGTAGTTCCCATCGTGCGGCCAGGTCACAATGTCGCCATTTCCCGCCAGCAGCGTATATCCGGACTCCGACCCCTTGAAGTTCGCATGCGTCAGCCCCACATTCAGATTCGGCAGGCTCTTCGTCGCCGCCTGCGCATCGTCCAGCACCATCTGCCCCGTCACCGTACCGCGCCCGTCCTTGTGCGGATAGTCCACGCCCTCCACCCACGCGTACGGCCACGCCGCCTTCACCTCTTTCGACTTCGCCACCGCGTCATCCCACAGCGCCAGGCTGTTGTCGTGCCATTCCGCCGGCACCGCCGGCATCCCACTGCCCGATGTCGCCTCCAACTCGTCCAGCTCCGCCTTCGACGGCTCCTTCGCATCCGCCAGCCGGTTCAGGTAGACGAAGATCGGCCCCACCACCCGCTTCCATTCCTGCCCCGCGGGAATCTCCGTGTTGTCGCCCGCGCCATAGTGGCCGCTGGTCCAGTAGTCCAGGATGATCCCCTGGTACGACGGCGATCCCGGGGCCGTCATGTGATCGATCAAGTCCAGCTTGTCCGGCCCGCCGCCAATGTACTCGTTCGATGGGTTGATGAAATACACCCCAATATGGTCCTTCGTGCTCGACCATCCCCACGCCGTCAGCTTATACATCAGCGCGTTGTAGCTGTACTTGTGCTCGACCGAATTCTTATAAATCCCGGACGCATAAATGCTCTGCTCCTTGGCGTGGATCATGTGGTCTTCCGGCGCCTTGCTCATCAGCATGTTGCGGTCTTTGTCCACCGAAAGCCAGTCGAACGTCGGATTAATGTCCTCCAAAATGAACCGGTTCTCCCCCACGTGCACGAATCCGCTCGAAGCCTTGTGGATGTACTCGTCATACGTGTAAAAGCCGCTGCTGCCGCGCTCCATCGCAATCCGCGTCTCAATGTCCATGCCGCCGCCGCGCCCGCCCGTCCCGCCGGAGTTGACGCCCTTCACCGAAACCTCCGCGCGCTCGCCGCCATTCGTCGCCGGGTCAATCGTCACCTTCGCGGTCACCGTGCCCGACGGTACCTGTTCCCAATACCGGCCGTGCGTCAGAATCTCAACCCCGTGGTACACCACCGACGACAGATTGCCGTCCCGCTTGGCCACCACCGCCTTCACAATCCCATTGTCCAGCGTCCACGAGTCGCCGTTATCAGTCAGGGTCACCGGCGCGTACACCGCGACCTTGGCCACCTTCGGCAGCACCCGCGCCGCCTGCTGCGCCCCCGCTGTCATCGCAGCCGCCATCACAACCGCCAACCCAACCGACCCGGACACGCGGAATATTCCTGCTTTTGTCATAACGCAACCTTTTCTGAACGAAGCTTTGAAGTGGAGACGTACATAAGATGGACGTATCCTGCCCGCACAGAGTCTCCCCCCAATCGCTGAAAATCCCACCGCCCGCCATCGTTCTTGCTTCTGAGATAGGTCCGGACTTTAGTCCGGACATTCCCGCCGCGCAAGAATGCGGGCTTCAGCCCCCGGGACATGTCTTGTCGCGCCACCACCGAAATCTGCCCCCATGCGTAATTCCACCCCCCGCCTCCGTATACCCTGCGTATGTGGCGATTTGACATGACACTAGCCGAGACCCTGGACACCGACACCCAGCAAATCGCGCGCGGCCTGCGTCATCGGGATCTCGCCCTCCTCAACTCGCTCGTCCTGCAATATCAGTACCGCCTCGTCCGCTACCTCATCTACCTCCTCGGCAGCCGCGACTTGGTCGACGACCTCGTCCAGGAAACCTGGCTCCGCGTACTCGAGCGCGGACGCACCTACGACGGCCAATCCCGCTTCGAGCCCTGGCTCTTCACCATCGCCCGCAACCTCGCCATCGACACCCTGCGCAAACGCCGCATCGTCTCGCTCGACACCAACGACGACGACCCGGAGCACGCCATCGCACCCCCAATCTCCCAAACCCCCTCACCCTTCGAGCAGGCCGCCCGCACCCAGGACGCTCACCGCCTCGCCCAATCCCTCGCCACCCTCGAACCCATCTACCGCGAAGCCCTCGTCCTCCGTTTTCAGGAAGACCTCTCCCTCCAGGAGATGGCCAACGTCGTCGGAGCCCCCGTCTCCACCGTGTCCACCAGAATCTACCGGGGCCTCGCCGCGCTGCGGGCCCACATGGAAGGAACTCCCCATGCCTGATCACTCCCAGTTCCGCGACATCATCGACCAATCTCTCGCCGGCGCAGCCTCTACTCAAGCCCAGCAAACTCTCCGCGAGCACCTCCCCACCTGCGCCGCCTGCCGCCAGTATCTCGACGCCTCCAACTGCGCCATCGCCGGCCTCGCAGATTTTTCCTTCCCCATCTCACCCGGCCTCGACAGCAAAGTCCTCGCCGCCGTCGCCGCCCGCGCCCAGCAACTCCAGGCCGCGCACATCCAGCGCCGCCGCCTCTGGGCCACTAGCTGCCTCGCCCTCCTGCTCACCGTCGCCGGCTCGTTTGCTGTATCGCAACTCGGCTCGCTCGCCGCCGCCACCTTCCACCTTCAGACGGCGCCGCTTCACCTCGGCCTCGCCACCTTCTGGATCACCCCGTCGGTTTTGATTTGCATGTTGTTGCTGCTGCCCGGATTCCAAACTGTGCTGGGCAGCCGGAAAGGACTCTCCCTATGATGCAACTCTTCTCTCTCCCCCATCTTGTCATCCTCTTCTTCCCGTTCGCCTTCCTTGTACTCCTGGCCACGGTCATCGCCATTCTGGTGCGGAGTTCGGGCCGCTCTTCCGGCGATGGCCGCAGTCTCCCGATGCGCTTTCGCGAATCATTCTTGAGCGTTGTCCCCAAACCCGTCCGCACCGTGGCCTCCGTCATCGTCCTCGGCGCGGCTCTCATCGGCCTCACCGTCGGCATCGTCGAAACCCATGTCGGCACCCCATCTGCCGGCACGCACGGCCTCTTCTACGTTCTTTGGGCGATCTTCGGCGTCGCCGGAGGCCTCTTCATCGGCGGCCTGTTCGCTATCTGGATCCTCGGCCTCGGCTACGTTTGGGCCGACGCCCGCCGCCGCGACATGCCCCACATCCCCTGGACCCTCATCGCCGCCATCGTGCCCAACCTGCTCGGCTTCCTGCTCTACTTCGTCCTGCGCAAGCCCATCGCCTCACCCTGCCCGCAATGCGGCCAGCCCATCGCCATCGAGCAGCGCTTTTGCCCCTGGTGCGGCTTCCAAGCCCTCTCCCAACCACCCCTCCGTACTACCCCACAGCCCATCTAGCCGAACCCCTTCGTTCTGCACCCAGGGGGAGCGCCATCACCCTTTCGCGAAGTCCACAGGCTCCAGCGTCGATGCCGTAAACCCCAGCAGCGCGATGTCCTTCCACGTCGCCCCGTCCTTCCGCCGCGCGCGGAAGCTCAGGCGATGCGTCTTGCACTGCATGCACCGCCGGATCTCCATCGTCGAACAATACTCGCTCCACTCCTTTTGCTTCTCTGCCCCCTTCGCAACGTGCGCCAGGATCGATCGTTGCAGTTGCTTCTCCCGCGCCTGCAACAACACCTCGTCCACCGCGCTCCGCATCTCCCGCGATCGGCTGAAGTAGCGCGTCTTCTTGCCCTTCCTGCTCAGCAGCAGCATGCAGCCCTCGCAGCACGGCAGCGACCGCAGGTAACCGAACACCGCCAGCCCTCCAAAGGCAAACCCCAACACCTGCAGGAGCATCATCGTCCACACATTGCCGTGGATCCTCACCTTCACCTTCATCGTCTCAATGCCCGACCCGATCTGCTCCACTCGCTGCGCCCCGGTCGTCTTGCTCGCGTCCTGCGAGGCCACCATGCCCTGCACGCCCGCGCTGATCCCGTCCACTCGGCTGTCGCCGCCGCCCGTGCCATATTGCAGCCCGGCGTTCGTCCCCCCCGAGAAAAACATCGTGGTCGCGGCGCTGTCGCTGTCGCCGGCTCCCCAGAACTCGAGCGGACTATGCGCCACCGCGCCGCCCAGAAACCGGGCGAAGTCCGCCGTATCCCTCGTCGCCGCCTCCGCCCGCGCCGTACCGCCCATAAAAAACTCAAACTCAGCCGACTGAACCAGAAACACCACGCCCGCCGCGACCCCCAGGATCACCACCGCATCGGCGAGTCCCGGCCGCAGCCGCAGCGCCAGCGCCGCCGCCCAATACCCGATCGACCCCACCAGCCCCACCAGAATCGTGCCCAGCGGCACAAAGTGCAGCAAGGACAATCCGAATACCGTCGCCCCGGTGCGTGCTTCCAGAAAGATGAAACCCATCGCCGTGACGACGCTGGTCGCCCCGCCAAACAGCATCACCGCCAGGTTTCGAGCAAACCAATTCATCGCCTTCCTCTTCCGAACCCTTTCCAATTCCTTAAAGCGCGGCCCCGGCCCTCCCCTCAGAGCCCGTCTATCAACAACTTGCGAAAAGCATAGTCCACCCCTCCGCCCCGCGAAATACCCCATCCGTGTCACCCCCCACCCCCCGCCGCGCACCCAACCACCGGGTGCCCCAACCCGCAGGGTGCCCCATGATCGCCGAGCCCAGAATGGGCGCGGTTATCGTGGGGTTACTCTCCTCCTTCCGCAACAAGCCATGTCTAACCCCTAACGCCGGGTGCCCAACCACGCCGGGTGCCCCATGATCAACGCGAGCGCAGCAAGCGTTTATCGTGGGGTTACTCACTTCGCACCGCCGCAAACGCCGGATGCCCCATCCTTCGCGCCTCTGCGAAGGGTGGGTTATCGAGCCCCACACCGCCTTCCCCCAAAACGCTTGTCATTCTGAGCGCAGCGAAGAATCCCCGTATTTCGTCTCCGTCTTAACGCTCGTCATTCTGGCCCAGCCAGAACCCCCGTATTTCGCCTTTGCCCTCGCTCCTGAGATAGGTCAGGGCTTTAGCCCTGACATTCAGTCCGCGAACAGACCGGGCTTCAGCCCCTGGGACATGCCGCTGCCAACAAAGCCGGCACCCTCGAAATCCCCCTCACCATCCCCAAAAAATAAATCTCTCCTCCACGCTCTCTCTTTTTCCTCCGTGTTCTCTGTGATTCGCTCTTTCCTCCCGCGCCGCCAGCCTCGTTTTGCACCGAAATCCTTGACACCGCTCGTATAATTAAAGCAGGCCCAAACAGAGCCGCAGAGTCGTGTCCAAGCCCCATCTGGACCGGACCTGCAAGCCTGCCAAACCTCAGGGGGAAAAGCCAGGAAAAGTCTATACAGCGGGGTATATACGCACGCGCAACTCGTTTACCATCAACAGGCAATTGGTATATACAAAAGCCCAACCGCAATGTTATCTAGACTTTGTCAAAAACAGTACGGGGGGAGGGGGGTGCACCATACGCATAGCAGACCCACCCAAACCCGCTCCATACCTGCCCGGGCGGAGATTCCGGACAGAGTCCACACTTAAGCCGTTTAGACGACCTACTTTAGACTTTACGCACGGAGCCACGGGGTTCCCCCTCGAACCTAGAGCCTAGAACCTCGAACCTCCCATGCTACGATGTCCCGCAGGAGAAACCCGCATGACTCTCTCGCAGTTCCTCGGCAAGCAATTCCTTCGCGTCATTCAGTGGAACGAGCCCGAACCCGGTATCCTCGTCTGGCGCTATCCCATGATGGACCAGGAGATCGAGAACGGCGGCAGCCTCACCGTCCGCGAGTCCGAGATGGCCGCCTTCGTCAACGAGGGCAAGATCGCCGACATCTTCGCGCCCGGCACCTACACCCTCAACACCCGCAACCTGCCCATCCTCACCGACCTCATGAACTGGGCCAAGGACTTCCAGTCGCCCTTCAAGTCCGACGTCTACTTCTTCTCCACCCATCTCCAGATCGATCAGAAGTGGGGCACCGCCAACCCCATCACCATCCGCGACAAGGAATTCGGAGCCGTCCGCGTCCGCGCCTACGGCATCTACACCTACCGCATCGCCGATCCGCGCACCTTCTTCACCCAGATCAGCGGCACCGAGCAGACCTACTACGTCGCCGACCTCGAGGACCAGCTCCGCAACACCATCATCGCCCGCATGACCGACACCTTCGCCGCCAGCGATGTCTCTTTCCTCGACATGACCGCCAACGAGGCCGCGCTGGGCGACAAGATCAAGGCCGCCGTCGCTCCCGCCTTCACCGCGCTCGGCATCGAGCTCACCCAGTTCGTCGTCGAAAACCTCTCGCTGCCGGAAGAGCTGCAGAAGTCGCTCGATGCCCGCATCGGCATGAACATCGTCGGCGACCTCGACAAGTACACCCAGTTCGCCGCCGCGCAGTCCATCTCCACTGCCGCAGCCAATCCCGGCGGCGTAGCCGGCATCGGCGTCGGCCTCGGCGCCGGCGCCGCCATGGGACAAGCCATGTCCGGCGCGTTCCACCCCGCCGCTGCGACGCCACCCATCTCCACGGTGCCGGCGACCTCCGGCCCGACCGACACGCCTCTCGGCGGGACTAAATTCTGCATCGCCTGTGGCCATTCCATCCCGGCGCAGGCACACTTCTGCCCAGATTGCGGGAAGCCACAATGAACTGTCCCTCCTGCGGCGCGCCCATGCATCCCCAGGGCAGCAGCCTGGTATGCGACTACTGCAAGACCGTGGTCGTCCCCGAACGCGACACCAGCGGCGTGCAAGTCCTCGCCCAAACCACCGACAACCAGGCCTGCCCCATCTGCAATGTCCCGCTTTATCAGGCCACGCTCGGCCGCTCGCCGCTGCTCTACTGCACCAAGTGCCACGGCATGCTCATCGCCATGATGGAGTTCCAGAGCCTGCTCGACGCCGCCCGCACCGCCAGCGCGCCCATCCCAGCGCTGCCCGCCGACGTCCACGAGCTCGACCGCCGCATCAACTGCCCCCACTGCCACCACCCCATGGAATCCCACTTCTACGCCGGCGGCGGCAACGTCGTCATGGACACCTGCGAGACCTGCTGCCTCCACTGGCTCGACCACGACGAGCTCGCCCGCATCGCCCAGGCCAACCCCACCGAACCCAACCAAATCGACCGCGCTCCCGATTCCTTCTACGATCCCGCGCTCGACCGCGAAGAACTCGGCACCCAACCCGACACCGCCGTCGAAGTCGTCAGCCTCCTCTCCAACCTCCTCAAACCCCGAATATGACGAACATCGAGAACTGGGTGCCCCATTCATCGCAGCTCCATCGCGATGAGTGGGGAGCCTACACCGTTTTCATCCGCTCCACGCAAAGCCGCGCCGGCCGGTGTTCGCGAATCTCCACCGCACCCGCATCCAGCCCCGCCGCCGCGCACATCCGCCGCCAGTCCTCCGCCAGAAAACTCCGCCGGATCGACGCCAGCCCATCGGGCCGGATATACGGATGCCACCAGCCGAACCGCATCATCGCGCCGAACACCCGGTACGGCACCGGCTTGCGGTGCAGGTCGACGATGCACCAGCCTACCCGCGCCGTCCGCTCCATCCACTCCAGCAGCCGCACGATCTCCGCCTCGGCCAGATGGTGCATCATGCCGGTCGCCGTCACCAGGTCCGCGCCATCAGCCTCCGCGCACGCAAACACGTCGCCGTGGACCCACCTGATCCGGCTACCCGCGGGTGTCGCCTCCCGCGCCGCGCGCACCGAATTCGCATTCACATCGACGCCCACCAACTCCACCGCAACTCCGCGCCGCTCCGCCCAGCGCTCGATCCGCCGCAGCATGTCCCCATACCCGCAGCCCACATCCACAATCTTCAGCGGGTGCCCCACATCTCGCTCTTGAGATGTGGGATACGAAGCCGCCACCCGCTCCAGCCACAGCATCACCGGCCGGTGCGCCCTCGTCAGCCGGTTTACCCAAGCCAGGTGGCGCAAGGCTCCGCGCAGCTCTTCATAACTGCACGGCTCATCCATCAGTTCAGTCAGCTCTGCCCGCCGCGAAAAGTCTATCCGCGCCGCCCTGACCATACGTTCCGCAGTCATCGCTTCTCCATCGCACGCCCCATCGGTTCCATCGGTGTCGATCGGTGCTAACCAGTGGGGCGGAGTAAAAGTGGACCAGTATGCAACTGGGAAGCTGCTGGATATGTTTGTGCCAGCAACCGCGCTCAGTCGAACGGCTCGATCTCTTTTACGGTGTACGCGCCAATCCGCGCCAGCGCCGCCCTGAAAGCTTCGTCTATCACTCTCATCGGGGTGGTGCAGGCGTCGCCGATTCTTACGTCCGCATCGCGCCAGTAACCACCCTCCCGGTAACCACCCTCGAGCGAAAACTCAAAAATGCGGATGCTCACGCCCTCAAACGGCCTGCATGCAAGATAGTCTCCATACCAATAGCTATCTCTTACATGCCATTGCCATCCGCTCTCAGCGTTCAAACGAGCACACAGCGCATCGGTCGAACTCTCTTTGCAGGCGAATGAGTAAGCTCCGATCATTTAGGTTAGAGGATATCAGGGCGAAACCCGCTTAGATGCTTAGAGCATTTGCCGTTAAGTCTTCTTCACCCACGCATGGATCGCGCCCGCTCTGAGTGGCCCGTAATCTCCGCCGCCCGCGCCTCCGCGTACGCCGCCGCGCCCTTCAGCGCGCAGGTGTCGTCGAGGATCACGCGCACAGGAATCGCATCCACCACCGGCGACAGCCGTCCCTTATCCAGAAACGCCTGCACAAATCCGCCCGCGCCCAGCGTCTTCAGCGACTTCGGCGCAATCCCGCCGCCCAGGTACATTCCGCCCGTGGCCAGCACCTTCAGCGCGATGTTCCCCGTCTCCGCGCCATACGCCGCCGCAAACGTCGCCATCGTCTCCGCGCACAGCGCGCTCGATCCATCTTCCGCGCACTGCCCGATCACCGCGTTCGGATCTTCCTTCGCCATCCGCTCGCGCAGCCACGCCGGCTCGTCCATCTTCTCCACGTCGCGCAGATACGCATAGATATTCTTGATCCCGATCCCCGACACCACGCGCTCCCAGCTCACGCGCCCGTTCAGCGTCTTGCGTAAATACTGCAGCAGCGCAATCTCGCGGTCCGTCCTCGCCGCAAAATCGCAATGCCCACCCTCCGACGGAATCGGCCGATGCGTCTTGCCGTCCCAGATCAGCAGCGCCTCGCCCAACCCTGTCCCCGCCGCAATCAACCCGCGATGCCCCACCCCACTCGCATCGCCCTCATGCAGCGTCACCACGCTCTCCGCCGCCAGCTCGGGAATGCCGTACCCATTCGCCTCGAGATCGTTGATCAGAAAAATATGCTGGATGCCAAGCGACTTCGCCAGGTCCTTCTGGTCCAGCGTCCACGGCAGGTTGGTCAGCTTCAGCCGCCCATCGCGCACCGGCCCCGGACACCCAAAGCACGCCGCAACAATCTGCCTGCGCTCACTTCCCTTATCGCCGTCATCTCGACCGGAGGCCGCAGGCCGCAGTGGAGAGACCCCCGCATTTGCCGTCGCCGTTCCCCCACCATCCCCAAGAAACTTCTCCACCACCGCGTCCAGCGACGCAAACTCCGGCGCCGGAAACTTCTCGTCGCGCACCGACCGCAGCCGCCCGCCCTCGAAGTCATACAGCGCCAGGTGAACCTTTGTCCCGCCCACATCGCCCGCAAGAATCATGCAGATCGTTCTCCGTTGTCTGTTCTACGTTGACCGTTCCTTCCAGCCGCCTCTAGGTAGCCCAAGGCTTTAGCCTTGGGTCTCACCCCGCGCCAATGAGAATGGGGCTTTAGCCCCTGGGGCAATCTTCTGCGGGCCAACCTAAAGCTCCAATATCCCGCCTGCCGGTTCCGGCAGCTTCGCCGCCGCCGCCGCGTCCAGCAGGAACGTCAGCTTCCCGCTCGCCGGCCGGATCAACTGCGACGGCTTCGCCTCAGGATCGTACGCTCCCAGCAGCACATCGCGCAGCACCTGCGCCTTCCCCGCCCCTTCAATCAGGAACACCACCTCGCGCCCGCGATTGATTACCGGCCAGGTCAGCGTAATTCTCCACGTCTCTTTCTGCGGAACATGGTTTGCGACCGCCAGCCGCACCATCTCGTAGAGCGCCTGGGTGTGCGGAAACAGCGACGCCGTATGCCCATCGTCGCCCATCCCCAGCAGCACCAGGTCGAACACCGGAGCCTCCGCGCCTTCCAGCCGGAACTCCGTGCGCAGAAGCGCCTCATACCGCGACGCCGCAACCTGCGGCTCCAACTCGCCCTCCATCCGGTGAATTTGCGCGGCCGGCAGAGGCACTTTTGCAAGCATCGCTTCGTTCGTCATCTTGTAGTTCGACTCCGGATCGGTCGGCGGCACGCAGCGCTCATCCACCCAGAACAGATGCAGCTTCGCCCACGGCACCCGCGCAAAGTACGGCGCACTCTTATCCGCCAGCAGCGCAAACATCACCTTCGGAGTGGTCCCGCCGGACACCGCAATCCGCGCCACGCCCCGCGCTGCCACGGCCGCATTCGCAGCCGACACAAACAGCTCCGCCGCCCCCGCAGCAACCTCCAACGGCGTCGCCCAAACCCGATATGTAACCGAAACTGGTCGCGGCAATTTACCTCCGTTCCACGTTGTACGTTCTTCGTTGTACGTACTCTGCATAGGCCAAGAGCCCCGCCCTCAACGAACAACGTAGAACGAACAACGGTCAACGCCTCTAACTAACAGTTGACACCGGGTATTCCGACTCCCAGCTTCCGCCAATGCCGCCCATCCAACTCCATCAACGCATCGCCGGTCGACGGGCCCCACGTTCCCGCTACGTAGTTCGGAAAGTCCTTGATCGGGTTCTTCGCCCAGTACTGCAGTATCGGAGTCAGCAGCGCCCACGTTGCCTCCACTTCGTCGCGGTGTGCGAACAGCGTGCCGTCGCCCAGCATCGCGTCCAGCAGCAGCCGCTCGTACCCATTCGCCGACGACACCCCAAACGCCTTCGAGTAGCAGAAATCCATGTCAACCGGCGCAATATTCATCGACGGCCCCGGCACCTTCGCCTCGAAGCGCAGCGCAATCCCCTCGTCCGGCTGGATGCGCATGGAAATAATATTCGACTTGATCTCCGCGCCCCCGATGGCATGCGAGTCCTTGAACAGCAGCAGCGGCGGCTGCTTGAACTGGATCGTAATCTCCGTCACCCGCTTGGCCATGCGCTTGCCCGCGCGTACATAAATCGGCACCCCCGCCCAGCGCCAGTTTTCAATCTCCAGCCGCAGCGCCGCATACGTCTCCGTCTGCGACCGTGGATGCACGCGGTCTTCCTCGCGATACCCCACCACCGGCTTGCCATCCATAATCCCCGGCCCATACTGCCCGCGCACCGTGTCCGCCGTGTGGATCGGCTTGATCGCGCGAAACACCTTCAACTTCTCCGCGCGCACCGCCTGCGCCGCAAACGAGATGGGCGGTTCCATCGCGACGAAACTCAGCAACTGCATCACGTGGTTCTGGATCACGTCCCGCAGCGCGCCCGCCTTCTCGTAGAACGGCCCGCGCCCTTCGATGCCGATCGATTCCGCCGCGGTAATCTCGATGTGGTCGATGTAGTTCCGGTTCCAAACATTCTCAAAGATCCCGTTCGCGAAGCGGAACACCAGAATATTCTGCACCGTCTCCTTGCCCAGGTAGTGGTCGATGCGGAAGATCTGGTCTTCGTGGAAGACCTTGTTCACCTCGTCGTTCAGTGCGCGCGCCGACTCCAGGTCGTGCCCGAACGGCTTCTCGATGATCACATGCACCCACGCTGGATGCGCCCCTTCCTTCGCCTCCGCCGGCTGCGCCATCCCATGCTCGCCGAGAAACCGGATGATGTCCGAGAAGTACTCCGGCGCCGTCGCCAGGTAGAACAGCCGGTTGCCCCCGGTCCCGTACTTCTTATCCACCTCGGCCAGCAGCGCCTTCAGCCCCTCGTACCCCGAGTCGTCATCGAAGTTCATCTGGTAGTAGCTGATCCGGTCGACAAACTCCCCCAGCTTCGGGTCGGCCTCGTCCACCCCGCCGCCCGCCTCGATGCCTTCCTTCATGTCCGCGGCAAACTCCTGCTCGAGCGGCCGCCGCGCCACTCCTACCACCGCAAACTTCGCCGGCAGATTGCCCGCCTGCTCCAGGTGATACAACGCCGGCAGCAGCTTGCGCTTGGTCAGGTCGCCCGACGCGCCGAAGATCACCACAATGCACGGATCCGGGCTGCGCTCCGAGTGCTGGCTCGCCTTCAACTCCTCCGGAGAGATCGTAACCTGCGTCGTCGCCATAGAAATTGCTCCTTGGGATTCTCAGTCGCTGCTTCAGAGTTGTCTTCGTTGGGGCCGGTTTGCAATGGGCGTATTGAAACTATACGAGTTTCAGGCTAATCGCGGGTTGCGTTTCGCGTTTTGCGTCCACTGCGTTCCAACTAGCAACCAACAACTAGCAACCAACAACTGTCTCTACTGCCCTTCCGGAAAATCCGCGCCCAGCGTCACGCTCTCGTACGCCGCCATCTCCTCGCGCCACTTCTCCAGCTTCCCTTTGAAGCGGTTGTACGCCGCCGCGCCCAGCAGCAAGTGCAGCGGCGGGTTTGCCGACTCCACCACATCCATCATCGCCTGCACCGCCTTCAGCGGATCGCCCCGCTGCTTGCCCGATTGCCCGGCGACCCACTCTCGCGCCATGCCCACCGAGGGGGTATAGTCCGGGATCACTTGCTTGATCACCGCCGCCGACCGTCCCAGAAAGTCCGTGCGGAACGGCCCCGGCTCCACGATCGTCACCTTCACGCCCAGCGGAGCCATCTCGCCCGCCAGCGCCTCGCTGAACCCCTCCACCGCAAACTTGCTGGTGTTGTAATACCCCCAGCCCGGGCCGCCTGCCAGCCCCGCAATCGACGACAGCATCAGTATGTGCCCCGACCGCTGCCGGCGGAACTGCGGCAGAAACGCCCGCGTCACCCGGATCAGCCCCAGCACGTTGGTCTCAAACACCGGCAGAAACTCCGCCTCATCCGCCTCTTCAATCCCGCCCGCAATCCCGTAGCCCGCGTTGTTCACCAGCACATCAATCCCGCGAGGTTGCCCGTCCGGGCCGCGCCCGAACGCCACAATCGCCTCCTCCGCAACCGCCTCAATCTGCGCCGGCTTGGTCACATCCAGCGCAAACGCATGCGCCGTGCGCGGATACTGCGTCACCAGCTCGGCAATCTTGTCCACCTTGCGCGCGGTCGCAATCACCCGCCCACCAGCCTCCAACACTTTCTCCGCCAACAGCCGCCCAAACCCCGTCGACGCCCCGGTAATGAACCACACCTTCCCCGTATGTGAATTCGAATTAGTCATATCCATCTGACGCCCCTCATCCTTCCAACGATGCGGACCAACCTCAACCCGTGCGCGGTCTTCGGCCAGCCAACTATCCTCTCGCCACGCTCAGCAACCCGCGCAACAACTCCGCTGTCCCAACACTTGCACGCCCCTCAGCACAGTCACTCGCTGCACTCAACGCCCGCTTGCTTGCGTCGGTCAGAGGCATATCCACCGAAGTCGAGATCTTCGGCCAAGGTACGCCATTCGGATTTACCCGCTGCCGCAGGGCTTCCATCTCGGGATACTCGGCCAGGAATCGCTCGGTCTCCTTCTTCTCTTCCCGTTCTAATCCCGCCAACAGATGGCAAGGCTCAATCGACGACGCTCCCCGCTCGCTCGCCTCGTACCGAGCAAAGAAGATCACCCGCCGCGCCGTCATCGTGAATTTCTCAAACATCGCTGTTCTCCGCCAACCTATGCCCGATACTCCTTCACGCCATCCTCACCCGCCACCAGCGCCAGCGTCGCCATCCCCAGAAACAACCCATGCTCCACCACGCCCACAATGCTGCGAATCTCCGCCGCCGTCGTCTCCGGCTCCGCAATCCCCGCGCTCCAGCAGTCCAGAATGTAGTTCCCCTCATCGGTTACAAATGGTTCTGGATCGCCCTCGGCTGCCTTGTCTTTAGCTTTTAGGTAGGCCAAGGCTTCAGCCTTGGCATTCTGGCCTCCCCCGGAAGCAGGGGGTTTTAACCCCTGGGGCAAGCTTTTTTTCATCCGCAACTTCGGCGTAAACCCCAACCCCGCCAGTCGCAGCCCCACCACCGGCAGCGCCATCTGGATAATCTCCACCGGCAGCGGAAACTTCCCCAGCATCTTCACCAATTTTGTCTCGTCCGCCACCACAATGAACTCCCGCGCCGCGCTGGCCACAATCTTCTCCCGCAGCAGCGCCCCGCCTCCGCCCTTAATTAAGTCCAGCCCGCCGCCCGTCGCCACGCAAACCTCATCCGCCCCATCGATATACACATCCAGTTCGGGCAACTCGGCCAGCGTCTCCACGTGCATGCCCAGGCTCACCGCCAGCTCATGGCTCGCATCCGACGACGCCACACACCGGATATTCAGCTTGCGCGCCGCCAGCTCGCGGATGAACAGCGTCGCGGTCGTCCCCGTCCCCAGCCCGACCACCGTCCCATCCTCGACCAGCTCCGCCGCCCGCTTCGCAACCAGCCGCTTCGCCTCATCCTGCGTCATGCACGCCTCACTCCGGGTTCACCGTTACCGGTTCGTCGCGCTTCACGGTGTAGGCCAGAAGAAGGCTCATCGGTTCGGTCGCACTCGCGTTGCGGCATACCGTGTGCACCTCATGCGCGGCATCCATGAAGCTCTCCCCTTGACGATAAAGCACCGGCTCCTCATCGGAGAACGCCGACAGAATGCTGCCGCTCAGCACATATCCAACGCCCACCACCGGATGATGGTGCCCGCTTCCGTCCGCACCGGGTTCGTACTCCACCCGGTACAAACGGGTCTCCCAGCCGGGTATAGATTCGACCGGCGATACCTGGAGAAGCGTCCGCGTAATGGCTTGATTCGCAGTCACATGCACCGCCCAGAATCACAGCACTCACGTTCGCCTTGTGGCATTCTCCCCGCGTCCGCGGCGCGGCTACTGGTCCTCGTACTCCCAGTCATCCGCAGGCGCGATGCTGTCCTCATACTCTGCCTGACGAGCCGACTCAAAAGGCTTCCGTTCGCCAAGCTTCGCCTCTTCATCCTTCTCCCGCAAAATCTCCCGCTCCGTTTCAACCATCTCCGGCCTCCGGATTTGTTGTCATTCCCGAAGGGAATCTGCTTCTGCCTTTCCCTCGAACCTCGAACCTAGCACCTCGAGCCTGGCCTACTTCTTCACCAGCTTCTTCGCGTGCTCGACCACGTTCGCCACGTTGATCCCCAGCTTCTCCAGCGCAATCTTCCCCGGAGCCGACGCGCCGAACCGGTCAATTCCGATCACCGCGCCGTTGTGGCCCACATACTTCCACCAGCCCATGGTCGCGCCCGCCTCAACTGAAATCTTCGGCGTCGCCTCCGGCAGCAGCCCGGCCTTATACGCCGCAGTCTGCTCATCGTAAATCCGGAAACTGGGCATCGACACCACCCGCGCCGCAATCCCCGCGCCCTTCAACTCCGCCGCCGCCTGCAGGCAGGTCGTCACCTCGCTGCCCGTCCCGATCAAAATCACATCCGGCTTGGCCACATCGCTGATCGCATACCCGCCCTTTGCCGGCCCGGGAAGCGTCACCGCCGCGTCGAACACCGGCAGGTCCTGCCGGCTCAGCGCCATAAAGCTCGGCGACTTCCGTTCCAGTGCCAGCTTCCAGCACGCCACTGTCTCATTCGCGTCCGCCGGACGAAAATCCGTCAGGAACGGGACCGCGCGCAGCGCCATCAGGTGCTCAATTGGCTGGTGGGTCGGCCCATCCTCGCCCAGCCCCACCGAATCGTGCGTGAAGATATACAGCGAATGCACGCCCATCAGCGCGCCCAGCCGCAGCGCCGGCTTGCAGTAGTCCGAGAACACAAAGAACGTCGACCCGAACGGAATCACCCCGCCATGCGCGGCCATTCCGTTCACCATCGCCATCATGCCGAACTCGCGCACCCCGAAGAACACGTTCTTCCCCAGCGGGTCGACGTGGAAGCTGGGCTGGTCCTTGAAAATGGTTTTGGTCGAAGCGGTCAGGTCGGCCGCGCCGCCAAACAGCTCCGGAACCACCTTCTCGATCGCATTCATCACCATCTGCCCGGCGTTGCGCGTCGCCACCGGCTTGTCGGTCGGAAAGGTCGGCAGCGCCTTCTCCCAGCCTGCTTGCAGCTTCGCCGCCATCACCCGCTCGAACTCCGCCGCCGGCTCCGGATACGCCCGCTTGTACTCTTCAAAATGCGCGTTCCATTCCGCGTGCAGCTTCTTGCCCTTCGGCTTGGCCTCGTCCCAATTCTTGCGCGCCTCTTCGGGTACGTAAAAGTCCTTGTCCTCGGGCCAGCCCAGATTCTTCTTGGTCGCTTTCACAGCATCCACGCCCATCGCCTCGCCGTGGACCTTGTTCGTCCCCGCCTTCGGGCTGCCGTACCCAATCACCGTGCGCACCCGGATCAGCGTCGGCCGCGTGGTGTCCGCCTTCGCGGCCTTGATCGCATCTTCAATCGCCACCAGGTCGTTGCCGTCGTGCACCATCAGCACCTGCCAGTGGTAGGCCTCGAACCGCTCGGTCACATCCTCCGTGTAGCTCAGCTCGGTCGGCCCGTCCAGCGAGATCAAATTATCGTCGTACAGCACAATCAGCTTGCCCAGCCCGAGCGTTCCCGCCAGCGACGCCGTCTCGTGCGAAATCCCTTCCATCAAATCGCCGTCGCCGCACAGAACGAACGTGTGGTGATCGACCACGCTATACATATCGCGGTTGTACACCGCCGCCAGGTGCCGTTCCGCCGCGGCCATCCCCACCGCCATGCCGAAGCCCTGTCCCAGCGGCCCGGTCGTCACCTCCACGCCGGGCGTGTCGCCGTACTCCGGGTGTCCCGGCGTCTCCGAGCCCCACTGCCGGAATTGCTTCAGTTGCTCCATCGGCAAGTCATATCCCGACAGATGCAGCGCCCCATACAGCAGCATCGACGCATGCCCATTCGACAGCACAAACCGATCGCGGTCCGCCCACTTCGGGTCCGCCGGATCGTGCTTCATCAGCTTGTGGTACAGCAGGTACGCAATCGGCGCGCAGCCCAGCGGCGCTCCCGGGTGGCCCGAGTTGGCCTTCTGCACGCCATCCACCGCCAGAAAACGCAGTGTATTAATAGAGAGCTGATCCAGTTCCTTCTGCTTGTCCGTAACGCTCATGTCGCTCATTCCGGTTCCTTTTCCTCTAATCTCTCGCAGCTCTGAATCACTCCGCCGCGTCCATCCCTATCGAAGCCGCACTCCAGCGCAACCCTCTCGAAGCCGTCATTCCGGCACAATCCTCTCGAAGCCGTCATTCCGCCACAATCCTCTTGAAGTCGTCATTCTGGCGCAACCCTTTTTGAAGTCGTCATTCTGGCGCAGCCAGAATCTCCGTATTTGTCTCGCTTAAGGGCACGGCTTCAGCCGTGCCGAAAGCCTCGCAACTACACAACGGCTTTAGCCGCTGAGGTCGCCTCGCCCTTCACACTTTCTGTGAGACCTCGCCCTCACCTGCCTTGGCACAACTCTATCCCAACTGCCGTCTTGCGTGTCCTCCCAAGTGTACTAGCCTCGCCCGCTCCCGGTCGCCCCAACCGAATACCGGGCAGTAGGTCGCCCCGGCTGTATGAGAGACTCTCCTTGGCTTGGCGTGACTTTTCTCTGGCCCAGACTGGAGCGGATTGAATGAAGTTTACCCCGCGACCCGCGGCGCAGGACCGGCGAGGATTGCGCTCGGCTCTTGCCATTGCGCCGCTCTATCTCGGCTTCGCCGCAACCGGTGTGGGCGTGGCGCTGCCGGGAGCACTGCTGCCGGTGATGTTGTCGCGCTGGCATTTCCAGGACGAACAGGGAGGCCGCCTGTTCCTGCTCGCCTGGGTCGGGTCGTCGCTGGGCGCTTTGCTGGTGCACGGGTCCATGCGAACGGTGCTGCTGTGCGGAAGCATCGCCGTCGCGCTGGGGGCAGTCGGGTTGAGCTTCTGCGCCGGCGGCACAGCCGATGCATGGATGGCGCTCTACGGATCGGGTCTCGGCCTCACTATGACCTCCATCAGCCTGATTCGACAACGCCAGTCGGGCAGCAGCAGCGGGACCGAGTTGGTCAGGTTGAACCTGCTGTGGGCCATCGGCGCATGTGCCTGTCCGTCCCTGACCATTCGCGCACTCACCACCGGCGATATCCGCCCGGTCCTGTGTGGCCTGGCGCTGTGCTTTGCCGTGCTGGCCGCGTGGACCATCCTCGAAACCGGCCTCGCCATCGAAGCAACCGTAGCCGCGACCGCGCATCCGTGGACCATCTTTCGCTCCGTCCCGCTGGGGCTGATCGTCATGACCTTGCTGATCACCGGGATTGAGGCCTCCGCCGGCGGTTGGCTGGCGACCTATGCGCGGCGCGGAGGCTATGGGATCGCCGGCGCGGTCGCCGCGCCCTCCTGTTTTTGGGCGGGCCTGCTGCTCAGCCGGTTCTTCTGGTCGGTGTGCAATCGTTGGCTCACCCACGACTGGACAGTGCGCGCCAGCATAGCGCTGATGTGCAGCGCTTCGATTCTCTTGATTGCCAGCGGAAGCGGCTGGCTGCTGCTGCTTGCGGCCTTCTGCATGGGCTTCGGAATTGGACCGACGTATCCGTTATTGCTGGCGTGGGCGCTGCACTTCCATCGTGGGGGAGCGATCTTCTTTCTCGCCGGAGTGGGGTCGGCCTGCCTGCCCTGGTTGACCGGATTCGTCTCCACCCGCAGCCACTCCCTGCGCGTCGGGCTTGCCGTGCCCATGGCCGCAACCCTGGTTATGGTGACGCTTTCGCTGCTGCTGCCGCTGGGGATTTGGAGCAGACAGGATGCGGCGATGCCCACCGCCGACGCTCTCTCTCCGGAGTCGCACTAAGTTCTTACTTCCCAATCACCACCACCGCCAGCCCGTGCGCCGGCACCGTCAGATGCAGCACGCCATGCTCCAGGTGCATGCGTTCGGGCCGGGCCATCTCTCCGGCTGCGCGCAGTTGGGCGACCTGCTTCTGCGTCAGATCGCCGGGCGGACGGCCCATTCGGTCGAACGCCTTCAGAACATTGCCGTGGTCGTCATCCACCCGCCACACCTCCGCGGTCGCGTTGGCCGCGGCGTTCTTGAACTCCAGGTCGAAGGTCTTCGCTGGACCTGCGGGGCCGGCGGGCATGGTGTAGGTTGCGCCGGTCCCGGTCGGCGGAGCGTAGTCCCACAGTGCGACCGCCAGGCCGCCGTTCGGCAATTCGGTCACCAGTGCTGAATCGGACGCTGCCGCAATGCGGCGCTCGCCCAGCTTGTGCAGGATGCTGAAAACGTTGAGCACCGGCTTGGGAATGTGATCGGCCGCGACCAGCCCGAAGCCACCGTAGAACGGTGTGCGCACCACGCCCTGCTCGTCGAACACGTCGGAGAAGGCCCAGTAGGCCATGCTCTGGGTAAGCCCGTCGCACAGGCGGATGTTGTTGGCCAGCCACGGTCCCATGAAGGTCGAGTCGGTAACGTTGGGTTCGTTGGCGTAGCTGGCGTTGTACTCGGAGAAGATCAGCGGGAGGTTGGGATAGGCCGATGCGCCGATCTCGTCGTGAACCATCTTCACCGCGCGCCACACCATGGTCTCCCTCGGAATCTTCTCGTTAGTACCGAAGACATTATCCGCAGTGTCGTTTGCGTAAACGTGGGTGGAGACGAAATCGACAGGCACATCGTCAGCCTTCGCATGGGCGAGAAATGGCGTCACCCATGCGGCTTGCGCGGTCGAGGGCCCCCCCACCTGCAGGCGGGGTGAGACAGCTTTGAGCGCGCGGGCGGTGTGATCGTAAAGCTCAAAGTACGTCGCCTGCTTCGGGTTGCCCTGCCAGAAGTCGATGTTGGGCTCATTCCACACTTCGAACTTCCAGCTAGCCACTTCGTCCAGGCCGTAACGCTGGACCAGGTGCGCGGCGAACGCTGTGATCATTGCGTCCCACAGGGCATAGTCCTTGGGCGGAGAGACATCCGGGTGGTACCAGAACGGATGCAGCGCAGCCGGGTCGGCCGCCATCTTCTTCGGCGTAAAGCTCAGCTCAACATAAGGGCGCACGTGGTTCTCCAGCAGGCCGTCGTAGATCTGGTCAACGTAGGAGAAGTTGTAGACCGAAGCATCGTTGGCGGCCTGCGCTGCCAGGCCAGGGTTCTTGGTCTTGCGATCGGGATCGTAAAGACCCACGTCGTCGTCGAGGATATCGTGGAAGCGCACGGACTCGAAGCCGGTGGCCTGCTTCACCGTGCGCAGGTCTTCGCGATAGCTCTCCCGCAGCGCGAGAATCGCGCGCCCGGAGCCAAACGTCTGCTCCCAAAAATGCGGAAACGGCGTAGTGGCGGCCTTTGCGTCAACCACGATGTGCTCTGGTTGCTGCGCATGCGCCAGCGAAAGGGGCAGAAGCAGCGCGCCGAGGCACACAACCTGCCAAGTCTGTGGTTTGAAGAAGCTCTTCATGATTTGCCCCGGTTTCAAACGAGAGCCGCCTGCAATATGGTACGGAGTTCAGGATAGAGAGAGGCGGCACGCATTCGCGCCGCCCCTCCCCAGGGTTTGCGCCCCTCAGAACTGCAATCTGGCCAGCACTTCAATCACCCTTCCTGAATCCGCAGCTTGCGCAAAGCCGAAGTACGGGCTGGCGATGTTGGACCCTCCGCTGTTGTTGCCGATCGGCTGCAGTTGCAGCTTATTGAAGGCGTTATACATGTTGGCCTGGATGCGAAGCAGCGTGTGGTGGTCGCCAAAGTCGTACGCGAACTCCTTGGCGAGGCTCACGTCAATATCCTGGTAGCACGGGCCGCGGAAGCTGTTGCGTCCAATGCCCGGCTTGTAAACGCCCGTGGGTGGCAGGATGGTCGTGAAGTAGTTGGCGCCGCCAACGTTGGTAGTGCCGACGAAGCGGTTGGGAAAATTGGCGCCGGTCTCGAAGGTTTCGTTGGAGCAACCGTTTCCAGCCTGGCCGTTATAGCCGATTGGCCGCACCACGTTCTGGGTCGCCGCGCCGTTTTGGAACGGTACGGTCTGGAGGTTCGTTGTGATCGGAGTCCACGGGAATCCCGTGTGCCACGTGTAAGTGGCATTCACCTGGAAGCCGTTCACCAGCGCGTCCGCGACCGCGTTATGGGTGTGGAAGGTGGGTGTCTGATACAGGCCGGTGGCCACAATCCGATGTTTCAGGTCGTAGTCGGATGGCCCATATTCGCTGGCATTATTCGCAGGATTGGTCTGGTTGGCAGCACCGTCCGCATAATCCCCGTTCGAGACTTGGTCCATTGATTTGGCATAGGTGTACACAAAGCTGTAGCTGATGTTGTTACGCATCGGACGCCGCACCTGGACGTTCAACGCGTTGTAGTTTGCCACCGAGTCCGTCTGCGCAAAATACGCGGCGTAGACCGGCGTGTTGGCCTGGTTGTAGAGGAAGTTCTGGTCCACCAGCCGCGCGTAGTGACGTCCGCTGGCTCCCGCGTATCCGATCGTTGCGGTCATTGCAGCCCCCAGCGAGCGTTGGATTTCGAGCGAGTAAAGATCACTGGAAGGATATTTCAGGCTGGCCGGCGCGCCATAGACCTCGACGCAGCAGCCGTTGAAGCCATTGGCGTTCAGTGTCTCCTTCAGCGCAGGATTCGCCGGATAGCTGGCCGGGGAGTGGCTGGTTCCCAGGGTGTACTGAATGCCCGCGGTGTTGCCGGGTCCGCCGCAGCAGAGGCCGAAGTTGGCGATACCCGGGCCATCTTCCAGCGCGTTGTTGAAGAGGGCGATGTCGAGATGGTTGTACGCCACAGCGAAACCGCCGCGGACCACAAGCGTGTTGTTCAGGGACGCCGGAGTCCAGGCGAAACCGACCTTCGGGCCCAGGTTGGCGTGCTGGAAGCTCCAGAGATGGTTGCGCAGGACCAGCTTCATGCCTGAAAGCTCGGAACCTGGAGGTCCCAGCACCGGATAGTTGATCATGAAGCCCTTGTTATCAAGCGGCGTGAATTCCTCCCAGCGCAGGCCGGTGTTGAGAGTCAGACTTGGCGAGACCTTCCAGTCATGCTGCACAAAGGCCGCATAGTTTTGCGAACGGAAGTATCGCTGGCTGTTTGCCGGGCCCCCGGTGGCTGGGTTGGCTGCAACCGCCTCGTAAACCGACGCATCGTTGGCAAAGGACCAGAGACCGTCGAAGGCGTAGGTCGGGCGTTCGTAGCCGTAGAGGTTGTCGTTGTCCTGCTCAAAGCGCGTCTCGTAGCCGGCACGGATGGTGTGAGACCCGAAGGTGTGCGAAACGGTGTCGCGAACTTCGTAGGTATTCTCCGCAAAGTTGGCCGGCGTGGTGTTGGTGGCATAGACGCCGTACTGGACCGCGGCCGGATAGTCCTGCACATTGACGTAAGGAATGCCATAGTTGACCGTGTTGCCGCCGTCGCTCAGCGCGTTGTCCTCAAAGCGGGTCGCGTTGGCGCGCAGTTCATTGATCCAGTTGGGCGAGAAGGTGTGGATGTAGATCAGTGTGGCCGCGGAGTTCTGCGGTTTGAACGGCACGTCGCCCATGGGCCGCGAACCGGCGGCGGCGCTGGCGCCCAGGTTGTCAAGTTTGGTGATGTAGAAGGATCCAGCAACCAGATCTTTCGGTCCTGCCTGCCAATCCATACGCGCGTTGTACTGGTTGCCGCGGCTCTGGCTGGGAACAAAGAGCTGCACGTTTTCCAGGTCGGCGACGCCATCGAAGCCCGCGCCTACGTCCTGTGCCGGTGCGCCGTAGGCGGTGTTGCCGGTTGGGAATACGCCCAGTTGCGAGGTGCCGCCAGCCGTGAGCGAGCCGATATCCAGGCCGCCGTTGACGACTTGGCACGCCTGGACGGTGGTTCCCACTGGGACGGTGGCGCCATTCGTGCCGTAAGGTCCGGCTTGCGTCGTCACGTAGGTTCGGAAGCCAGTGCAACTGGGGGTAATCACCGCGACAATGCGCGGCATCACTGCCGGGTTGGCGACAATCTGCTCCGACACCCCGCCTGCCCGATTGGCGACCACCGCAGCCCGGAAGGAAGGCGTCTCCACATACCCGGTGGAGAAGCTCGGGTTCGACTGCTTGTACTCCTCGAACGAAGCGAAGCCGAACAGCTTGTTCTTGACGATTGGACCGCCGAGGGACGCCGCCCAGGTGCGTTGCTGGTTGTCGTCGCGCACGGTCGGAGTTCCCGGCGCCGGACCGCCGTACTGGTTGTACGAGTTGAAGCCGGGCTCGTCGTAGAGGAAGAACGCAGAGCCGTGAAGGTTGTTGGTCCCGCTCTTGGTCACCACCTGGATCTGTGCGCCGGTATTGCGGCCGAGGCTGGCGTCGTAGGAGGTTGAGACGATCGTCATTTGGCCGACCGCCTCCTGATTAGGTGTGACCACGGCTGACCCACCGTGGGTCAGCGAGTTCACGCTGACGCCGTCGATCATGTAGTTGTTGTCGGCAACGCGCTGCCCATCGGCCGAAATCTGCACCTGGTTCTCAGTCTGGAAGATGCCCGAGTTCGAGCCTCCGGGGCCGGCCCCGTTGGGCAGGAAGACGGCATTGCCGTTGCCGGAACGCGCTCCGTCACCCGAAATGCCCGGAGCCGTCCGCAGCAATTCGTAGGGATCGGAGCCAAAGATGGGCAGGCGATCGATCTCGGCGCTGTCAATCGTCGTGCCGATGCTGGCGTCGGAAGACTGCAGCAGCGGCGCCAGGTCTGCATTGACCGTAAAATTCTGGCTCTCCTGGCCGATCTGCATGGTCACATTCAGGCTGCGCGGGGTCTCCGCGGAGATCGCGACATTGGAGACCGTGTTCTGCTGGAAACCCTTCGCGGTCACGCTCACCGTGTAGGTGCCGGGAGGCAGTTCGGTGAATTGGAACGTGCCCGCGTCGCCCGAGGTCATCGTTTTGCTGGCTTGGGTATCCACGTTGGTGATCGTCACCGTCGCCCCGGGAATGATTGCCTGGGTCGGGTCGAGCACAGTACCCGAAAGGCTGGCGTTGAATTGCGCGTTTGCCGAGAGGCCCGCCAGCAGGAGCAGCGCGATGCATGCGAACTTCACTGATGCCATAAGTCGAATCTTCATAGTGCCTCCAAAGCTGTACTGCGTGGATCAAGCAGCCGTACCCGTGCCCGTAGCGCCCAAAACCCCTTTAGGCAACCGTTTGACTTGATCGGACTCGGTTGTACCCAAACCCATGCATGAATGTCAAGCGCCGCTTTTTCTTGGGGTGGTTGTCAGGCTAGATGCAAGCTGCCAAGGAGCAACCTTCGCACCGCCGAAACGACCAAATCGCCTCTTGAAGTCCGAATTGTAGGAGTCCTGTCGAAAATGTTCTGTGCACTATTGACCGGAAAATGGCTCGCGGGGTTGCCTGAAGCTCTGTAAACCGTTTTATTTGCATGGAAACTGAGCCGCGCCAGGCCCGCCTGTGGCAGACTTCTCTCGTGAGCGGAAATGCCAAACACGAGCCCCCCCATAAGCCCGTCAGCCTGAAGATGGTCGCGGAGAAGGTGGGTCTGTCTTCGGCTGCGGTTTCCCGCGTGCTCAATGGATCGCCCGCAGCGAAGTCGATTCCAAAGCCGACCCAGGAGCGGATCCTGGAGGCCGCGCGGCAACTGAACTACCGGCCGAACCTGCTGGCCCGATCGCTGCGCCGTGGCACTTCGCATACGGTTGGCGTGCTGGTGCCCGAGGTTTCAGAGGGCTATGCCACGGCCGTCCTCGCCGGACTCGAGCAGGGATTGTTGCAGGCCGGCTACTTCTTTTACCTCATCAGCCACCACCACCGCACCGAACTCATCGAGCGATCGCAAGTCATGCTCGCCGAACGCGCCGTAGATGGGATCATCGCCATTGACACCGCGTTGCAACAGCGGCACCGCCAACTGCCGACCGTCACCATCTCCTGCCCGGACAAGCACGAATCGGTGACGAACATTGTGCTGAACCACAAGCGAGCCGCTGAGTTGGCGATCGATCACCTGACTGGCCTGGGACATCGCCACATCGCCGTGATCAAGGGGCAGGCATTCAGTTCGGACACCGAGGCTCGCTGGCAGGCGATCCAGCACGCTGCGGCCAACGCCAACCTGAAGCTGAGCCCGGAGCTGGTGGCCCAGCTTGAGGGCGACTCTCCGTCGCACGACCCGGGATACTTTGCCGCGCAACGCCTGCTTGCTTCAAAGACCCACTTCACGGCGCTCTTCGCGTTCAACGATGTCTCTGCCATCGGCGCCATTCGCGCCTTTCGCGAGGCCGGGCTGCGAGTGCCGCAGGATGTATCCGTCGTCGGCTTCGACGATGTTCAGTCCGCCGCATTTCAGAATCCCGGGTTGACCACCGTCCGTCAGCCGCTCCGTACCATGGGGATTCTCGCGGCCGAGGCCATCCTCCGCCAGATCGCTTCCCCGGCTGAGCGTCCATCTTCCAGGCAGGTGATGGTGGATCCGGAACTTGTAGTCCGCGAATCCACCTGCCCGCCATCTCCCAAAAAACCGCCAAAGACTCCGTCCTAAGATAGGCCGGGACTTTAGTCCCGGCATGGCTGGGACAGAATCAACACGGGCTTTAGCCCCTGGGACACGCGCTCGCTGATTCCAGGCTTTTTAGCGGTCTCAATGCTGATTGGGGTAGATCCGGTACGTCACCAGCGATGTGCTCAGCGGAGTGCCTCGTACCTGCGATGTCTTCAGCAGTACTTCAAAGTAAGGGAACTTGGCTGAATGCAGCGTCTTCAGGAAGTTGCCCAATTGGTCTTCCGACAACAGAAAGTCTCCCGCAGCCTCGGTGGCTTCTGAGCCTGTTCCCTCCAGCAGCAGCACACTCCCGTTATGGTCCGGATTGGCCAGGTAAGCCACCGTGCAATAGCCCACCGAGTCACTCGGAGAGTAGACACTCTGCTCACCAGGGGAGGGCGAGCGATTCGCTATATAGGTGGGAGTATCGCCATTGGATTTCGCGGTGAAGTTCATTCGGCTTTCGAATAGCTCAGCCCAAGGATTCGCGATCGAACTCCCAATCAAAATCACATTGTCCTGCTTCAGCAAAGCGGGCATGTAGTCGCGGGCATAGTACATATGGATGCTCTTGCCCCGGGGGTCCAGAGCCAGGATGCGCTCGGCCAGTCTGAAGTCGCTTGAGTTGCCCAGGTGTTTCACCGCAATCAGATTCAGGGCTGTGCTCATGTCCGGACTCATCGCCGGGGTCTGAAGCTGGTTGATGTAACTGCGGCTGAGATAGTCCTGGAACGAAAACGACTTCTTGGTAATCAACTGAACCAGCGAAAAGGACGAATCGGCAATAACCACATCCGTATCCGGACGGGCATCCAGCACGTCCGACCAGAATGCCGAGACCGAAGGTTCGTACCGCCATGGGTAGAACGACCTCTGCATGGCCCGGTTCTGCAGCCACAATCCGGTGCAGCCGATGGCCAGCACGATCAGTCCCGCCAGCATCCAATGACGCTGATTGGAAATGGAGGTCGCCCTCGATCTGGCTACCCGCGCTTCGGCGGCCAGGGGGACGGCAATCTCCTCAGGTTCTGCTGGTTTTTCGTGGGCTATCGGCGAGGGTTCCCCGTGACCCTCTGCGCCGGATGCGGGAGAGAAGGATGAGGTAGCGGAGTGGTCCGGAGCGGCCCTCGAAGTCCAGTGGAACTCCGGAATATAGGAGCCCAGCGGAATCCCGATGCGCACCGGCGTATCAATCGGGGCCCCATAGTAGTACTGTTCGAGCCTTCTGCGTACCTCCCCGGCGTTCACTCGAACTACCGGGTCATCCCCCGTCGCATAGTCCGGGTCCCGTTCAAACACCTCGGTCCCGATGGTGCGTTCTTTCAGATTCTCAAGGTGTCCGTCCAGGCTGTTGCGAACCACGTACGAGAGGAATTGTTTGCTGCGCCCGCTGCTTCGAAACGGCCGGCTGCTGAGAATTCTTTCCAACTCCAGCAGGATGACCTCGGTGGCGTCCTTATCGGAGGACAGCGAATCCTCGTAGCCGCCTCCAAGCTCGTCGCGTTCTGCCGAACCATCCATAAAACCATCCGATTGATCGATCAATCATAGCAAACGCCGTCAGCCCTCAGCCTCTCTCTGACGTGGTTGCGTAATCCATTGAAACTGAACCGTCATCGCGCCGGAATGAGCTAAATTGCACAGTCCCGCGCCATCCAGCGTGCGTAACATTCTTGCATTCCGAAACCAGGCTCGCCCGAGTCAAACGGAGAAAAACCCGCGCGTAGCCTACCGTAAGAGACCGTATCTTACTTGTCGCGACCGTCTCCCGGGGACTAACTGTTCTGTGCTGCGACAATACCAATTTTGAATTGCCCTGGAGCTGAAATATCGCTGCAGGCAGATGCATCACGCAAGTCGACCCATTGTTTTCAGGAGCCAACCGATGAAAAAGGTCGACCAACACTTTTCCGGAGGAAACAAGATGAAGAACTTAGCCAGATATCTGATGCACACTTTCCGCAATTGGGATGCGTCTATTCTCCCAATTGCCGTCGCGCTGGGAATCGCGATAGGCTGCTCCAGCGCTCTGGCTCAGAGCGGTATCGGTTCCATTCAGGGCACCATTACCGACTCCACCGGCGCCGTCATCCCCGGTGCCGCCATCCACGTTATCAACGCCGCCACCTCCGTAGCCGCCGACGCCAAATCCAACAGCGCCGGTTTCTACCAAGTGCCGGGCCTGTTTACGGGAACCTATACCTTAACCGCGACCTCGCCGGGCATGAAGACCTACCAGCAGACCATCGAGTTGCTGGTTGACCAGAACGCCGTCATCAACGCCTCCATGTCCGCGGGAGCCGTTACCCAGCAGGTGGTGGTGCCCGGCAGCGCGGCTCAGCTCACCACCACGGACAGCGGTGCCATCGGCACCACTCTCGAAAATGCCAGAATCAACCAGCTTCCTTTGGACCAGCGGTTGTTGTTGACGCTGGCCCAGGAAACCACTCCAGGGTTGGAGGCGGACGGATCCAATCCCGGTTCGCGCGCCAACGGCCTCATGGACCAGGCGCTCGAGTATGTCGAGGATGGAGCTACGGTGGCCAACCGCAACTTCGGCGGCGAGCGCAATTCGCCCCAGGGCCAGCTCCCCGACCCTGATGCGGTGCAGGAAATCAAGATGGACATGTCCAACGCCAACGCGGAGTTTTCCGCACCGGCCAATGGCCTGATCACCACCAAGTCCGGGACTAACCACCTGCACGGCTCATTGTTTGAAACCGCGCGCAACGCCGCCTTCGGCCTGGCGAAAACCAGAGCGTTTGTTACAACCCCGACAGCCGACGCAGATCCGCCGTTGGTGCGCAACGAATTCGGTGCTTCCATCGGCGGACCCATCGTGATTCCCCATTTCTACGACGGCAAGGACAAGTCCTTCTTTTTCTTCGCCTATGAGCGCTACTCTCTGCGCAGTTGGACGCCCTTGCTGGTCTCGGTGCCCACCCCGGCGATGAAAACCGGCGACTTCAGCGGCCTGATCAATAGCTCTGGCGTATTGCAGCAGCTCTACGACCCGCTCACGACTTACAACTCAGGCACCGCCAATTGTCCAGGGACCCCCGCCACCGCGTCCAAGCCGGTAAACCCAAACGGGGCCAATGCATACTGCCGCGCGCCCTTCGTCAACAATCAAATCCCGATCGGTCGCCTGTCCCCGTTCTCCAAGATGATGTACGACATTCTTCCCAACCCCACCACGGCTGACAACCCGCTGGTGACTTCCAATTTTCAACTGCACAACATCAACAACTTCACCGTGCCTTCGATAACCTTCCGTCTCGATCACAACTTCAACCAGAACAATCATGCCTACCTGCGCTATGGCAGCGACCTGATGGACTGGGTGGCCTTGCGGAACATCCCCAACGCGCCACTGACGGTGGCGGCCGACGGCATTCCCGCCGGCGCCAGCGGCGGCACGCAATGGTTGGTCGACACCTTCACCGGGGCCGCCGGCCTCACCCATATCTTTTCTCCCACCTTCTATTCGGAAACCGTGCTCAGTCAGGAGTGGTTCGGCCAGTACGACGTTGCCACCGGCAATGCGAATATCGACTACGAGCAGATGTTTGGAACTCCCAACAACTTCGGCGAGACCGGGTTCCCGCAGGTATCTGGCGGCATCCTCACTCTCACCGGGACCCAGTGGAACTACAAAGGCGTTCAGATCGTCTCCACCATCGACGAGAACCTGACCAAGACCATAGGCAAGCACGAGCTCAAGTTTGGCGGCCGTTACCGGCACGAGCGCTTCGGCTACCTGCCTGACCGGAACTCAGACCAGATCGGTTTCGCTGGTGACGCAACCGGTCTGTACTCGCCGGCATCCGCAGGCAACTACACTCCGGTCTCGAATACGGGCTATGGTGAGGGCGATTTCTTCCTCGGCGCTGCCAATAACTACACCGTGCAACTCAATGCCCCGTACCAGCACTACCGGGACATGGAGTTCGACGCCTACCTACAGGACAATCTCCACGTCACCCCGAACCTGACCGTGAACATCGGACTGCGCTACGAGGCCCATCCCGCGCCCTACACCAGCAACAACTTGCTGGAGAGCTTCGACCTCAAGAACCACGCCATGGTTCTATCGCAACCGACTTCCTGGTACATCTCGCAGGGTTACACCACTCAGACAGTCATCACCAACCTTGAGAACCTGGGCATGGTCTTTGAGACTCCGGAACAGGCCGGGATCCCCAGCACCATGCTCCGCAACAACGACCTCACCTTCGGCCCGCGCATCGGCGCCGCCTACTCGCTCTTCGGCGGCAGGCACGGCACCGTGCTTCGCGGAGCCTACGGGCGTTACATCTTCCCGGTCCCGGTGCGCAACTCGCTCAAGCTTCCGTCCACCAACGCACCGTTCGCCAACAGCTATGCCCAGAACTATAACAACAGCGGCCAAAGTCCCGACGGCCTCACCAACTATATGATCCGCGCCGCAAACCCGGTCATTGCCGGCGTCAACAGCAGCAGCGTGGTCAACAGCGGCAACCTCACCTCCATTGTTCCTGGGCTGACGGAAGTCACCATGAACCCCGACTATGCTCCCAACTTCGTAACCGAAGTCAACGCCACGCTGGAGCAAGCGCTCAAAGGAAACTCGGCGGTCAGGGTGAGCTGGGTGTACACCCACGCCTCCAACCTGGACCAGTACTACTACTACAACGCCCATCCTTCCAGCTACGTTTGGGCCGCTTCAACCGGACTCCCCACACCTACCGGAACATACGGCAATGAGGCGGAAGGCCCCTACGACCAGACCCTCTACAGCAGCACCCAGGCTCTGGACCAGACCACCGGCTGGTCGAACGATAACTCGCTGCAGGTTGAGTATCAGCGGATGTTTCACCACGGTTTCGCCTACCAGATCAACTACACGTGGTCCAAACCGTTCCGCATAGGCGGCAACTGGTCCCGGGATAGCACCGTCTCTCCTTATGCCGACTTCGCCCCGGGATATGGGCCAGGCCAACCGGCCAACGCACCGTCCTGGGGCATCACCAAGGCACTGAACCGCTTCGAAAACTACAAAGTCGACACCGCCATTCCGAAGCACCACATCAACTTCAACGGCATCTACGATCTGCCTGTCGGTCAGGGAAAGTGGCTCCTTGGAAAGGCCAACACCTTGCTGAACGAGCTGGTCGGCGGCTTCCAGATTGCCGGAAGCGGACAAGTCATCTCCCAGGATTTCACCATCGGCAGCTCCAACTGGGGGCCGACCAACCCGCTCCAAATCTATAAGCACGCAGCCAAGATCAGCGACTGCCGCAGCAGTGCCGCCGGCACCAACAACATCTGTCACCCGTCGTACCTGTGGTTCAACGGCTACATCGCCCCCACTTCGAATGCCAACACGGGTTGCACAGCGCAATGCATCTTCGGACTTCCGGCCAGCTACGAGCCCTACCAAACCCCGATTGACAATACGCCCGGCACGACGAACTACGGTAGCAACGGCAACAACGTGTCCGTTACCCTCAACAATGGGACGTCAACCTCGGTCGCCTTCAGTCCCGGCCCGGGAACCAATCCCTTTGCCAAGACCGTTCTCAATGGTCCCTTCAACTACATCGCAGCCGTCTCTCTCTTCAAGGTCTTCCCCATCAGGGAGAGTGTGAACCTGCGCTTCACCTGGGACGTCTTCAACGTGTTCAACGATCAGGGCTATCTGAACCCCAATGGCACCAACGGCACAGAGAGCTTGCAATCGTCTTATTGGGCTCTCAGCCCAAACGGAGGCGGCAGCGGTCCGCGCGTAATGCAGTTATCGCTTCGACTGAACTACTAACGCCTGACAACTCCGGGAGCGTGCCACTGAACTCATGGCAGCACGCCCCCGGTTTTTCAGGCCGCTTGATGGGCAAGCTCCAGAAAACACCAAGGGCCGGGGAACCGGAAAACTTGGAAGGAACAGGGACAACTCATGCTGAGAAGAGAATTTCTATCCGCTTCATCGCTGGCGATGGCTGTGTCCGCCACCGGCGTGGGATCGGCCGCACCCATCCTCGCGGCCAAGAGCATCCTCGACTACGGTGCCAGGCCGGATGGCAAGACGCTGAATACCAAGTCGATTCAGCGCGCCATCGACGCGGTATTTCAGGCTGGCGGAGGGCTGGTCTATGCCCCGCCCGGGACCTTCCTCATCGGCGGCCTCGAACTCAAGAGTCGCGTCACTCTCTATCTTGAGGCAGGCTGCGTCCTGCTCGGCAGCAAGTCCATCGACGACTACGACTACCATCCCGGCCCGCCCATGCAGGGCGATGCCAACGGTCATCACGTCATCTTTGCCCAGAACGCCGAAGACGTCACCCTCTGCGGCCCCGGCACCATCGACGGTCAGGGCGAGGCCTATTGGGAGCTGCGACCCAACCGCCCGCCTACAGCGCCCGAAGACGCCTGGAAGGAAGGCGCAACCGGCCATTATCAGGTCAAGGACAACAATCGCCGGCCCTCGCCCATGGTCGAGTTCGCACAGTGCCGCAATGTCCGCATCAGTGGCGTCACCCTAAAGAACTCGTCCGGCTGGACCCTGCGTCCGGTTGCCTGCGACGGCGTTGTCATCGACGGAATTCGCGTTCGCAATCCCAACCACGGCGTCAACACCGACGGCATGGATATCACCGCCTCGCGCAATGTCTTCGTATCCAACTGCGACATCGAGACCGGCGACGATGCCATCTGCTTGAAGAGCGAGAATCCCTACGGCGATCTGCTGCCGACGAAAAACATCACGATTACGAATTGCGTCATCGCCACTTCATGCAACTCCTTTAAGCTGGGCACCGCGTCCAACGGCGCCTTTGAAAACATCGTCTTCAGCAACTCCGTCCTTTACGCCGATGCCGACAGCCCCATCTATACCCGTTCCAGCGGCGGCATCTGTATCGAAGCCGTCGACGGCGGCAGCATCGACGGCATCACCGTCTCCAACATCCGCATGCAGAATGTGCGCGCGCCGATTTTCGTAAGGCTGGGCAACCGCAAGAAGAAGGAAGGCACATTCCTCCGCAACGTCCTGATCGAGGGCGTCGATGCCGCAGGCGCAATCGTCTCCAGTTCCATCACCGGAGTGCCCGGCCTCCGCCCCACCGACATAACCGTAAGCAACTGCCGCATTCGCACGGTCGAGCAGGGCCAGGCCGCCTGGGTGCATCGCGACATTCCTGAAGTAGCCGACAAATACCCCGAAGCGCGCATGTTCGGCCGCCTTCCTTCCTATGGCTTCTACGTCCGTCACGCGGATCGCGTCCGTCTGCGCGATGTGCAATGCATAACCGATCAGGCGGATGAGCGGCCGGCGGTTGTGTGCGACGACGTGAACGATGTGATTCTCGACGGGCTGGATTTGTCCGCACCGGCTGGAGGGGCGCCGCTGTTCGACTTGAGAAACACGCGCCGGGCATTTCTCACCGGAATGCGTTGTCCCGCAGGCGCCAAGGTATTCACAAAAGTGAGTGGAGAAGCTTCCGCCGGCATATCGCTCTCAGGAAATTCACTGGATGCGGGTCAACAGGCTGCGGCCTATGTCGATGGCGCCACCCAGGGCTCGACTACTATTGCCTGATTCTCACCCGCCCAGGTGAAGTTTTTGTGAGGGGAGAACCATGCCACCGTCCGCACCGCGCTTCGCTTGCACTGCATCACTCTTGATTGCCGCTTTATTCACCTTCAGTGCGCAAGCACAACCAGCTTCCAACGGCCTGACAGTTACCTCCGGCTCGCTCACACTGCGAGTAACTGCCCTGCGCGACGATGTCCTCCGGGTCCGCATGTGGAAGGGTGACCAGGCCCCCGAAGACGCATCCTGGGCCGTGCTTCCCTCCTCGCGAACCGCCAGCGTCCAGGTCCACGCGGAGGCGCGCGGCTTCACCACCGGCAAACTCCGCGTCTCGGTCGACGACCAGCTTCGCCTCACCGTTGCCGACCTCGACGGCAACGTCCTCCAGCAGGATGCCGCGCCCGTCGAGTGGGACGGCACCAGATTTCGGGTCACCGAACAGCACCCCGGTGACGATCACTTCTTCGGCCTTGGCGACAAGCCCGGGCCACTCGACCGCGCCGGCGAGGCCTTCACCATGTGGAATACCGATGCCTTCGGCTGGCAGGAATCCACTGACCCCATCTACAAGAGCATCCCCTTCTTCCTCAAGCTCACTCACGGCCGCGCGCTCGGTGTTTTCCTGGATAACACCTGGCGCACCGATTTCGATTTCGGCCGCGCCAATCCCGCACGCTACACCTTTGGCGCCGTCAACGGACCTGTGGACTATTACCTCATCTACGGTCCGGAGCCCAGGCAGGTAGTTACCGCCTGGGCGTGGCTCACCGGCCCCACACCGCTTCCGCCGCTGTGGGCGCTCGGTTTCCAGCAGTCGCGCTACACCTACTTTCCGGAGTCGCAGCTTCGCGATGTCGCCGACCGCCTCCGCAAGGACCGCATCCCGTCCGACGTGCTCTGGCTGGACATCGGTTTCCAGCACGACAATTGGCCATTCACCGTCAACGATCAGGCCTTTCCCGATTTCCGCGGCATGGTGCAGGATCTTGAGCGTCAGCACTTCAAACTGGTGGTCATCACCGACCTGCACATCGCCCGTCAGCCCAACCAGGGCTACGCACCCTACGACTCTGGCGTTGCGGGTGATCGTTTCGTCAAGAATCCGGACGGCTCCATCTACGTCGGCAAGGTGTGGCCCGGCCCGTCGGTCTTCCCCGACTTTACCCAGGCGCAGACCCGGCAGTGGTGGGGAACGCTGTACAAAACCTTCATCGACGATGGGGTCGCCGGCTTCTGGAACGACATGAATGAGCCCGCCGTCTTCGTCCCTTCCAAGACCATGCCCGACGATATCCAGCACCGGATCGACGAGCCCGGCTTTCAGAAGCGCACCGCTACCCACCTCGAGATCCACAACCTCTATGGCATGGAAAACTCGCGCGCCACCTACGATGGCGAGCTTGCGCTGCGCCCCAGCGAGCGGCCGTTCGTCATGACCCGTGCCTCCTACGCCGGCGGCCAGCGCTACGCTGTAACCTGGACCGGAGACAATAGCTCCACCTGGAATCACCTGCGCATGACCGTGCCCCAACTGGTCAACCTGGGCCTCAGCGGCTTTTCTCTCGCCGGGGCCGATGTGGGCGGATTTGCCGGTTCGCCCCCACCCGATCTGCTCACCCGCTGGATCGAGCTCTCCGCCTTTCAGCCCATCGATCGCGACCACTCCGACAAGGGGACCCGCCCGCACGAAGTGTGGGTCGACGGCCCCCAGCAGGAGGCCATTCGCCGCCGCTACATTGAAGAGCGCTACCGGCTGATGCCCTACCTCTACACCCTCGCCGAGGAAACTTCGCGCGATGGCCTGCCCATCGATCGGGCAATCTTCCTGGAGTTTCCCCACGCCACCAGCGACGGCACTCCGTTCGACCTCACCACCGGCGGCAGCGAGTTCCTCTTTGGCAGCCGTATCCTCGTCGCTCCCAACCCCGATCCCGAAGGGACCACTCCGTACACCGTTCAACTTCCGCCCGGCACCTGGTACGACTACTGGACCGGCCAGCGTTTTGTGCGCGGCCAATCCAGCGATCCGGCCGTCGCCCAGAAGCCAATCACCATAACGCCCAAGCTGGAAGAGTTGCCCGTCTACGTCCGCGGCGGCAGCATCCTGCCCATCGCTCCGCTCACCCAAAGCACCGCCGAGCTCCCCGACGGCCCCCTCACGCTGCGCGTATACCCATTGGCCCCGGGCCTGAATACGCCCGGCGAAGCCTGCGCGGGCGAGGTCTACACCGACGATGGCCACACCTTCGCCTACCGCCAGGGCGAGTTTGCCCGGGTCCACTTCACTTGCTCCCTGGCGCCGGACGGATCCATCAGCGTGGTTATCCAAAAGCAGGAAGGAACATGGAAACCCTGGTGGCACGATCTCCGCGTCGAAGTAGCGGACTGGACGCCCAAAGGCGAAGCCTCTGTCGATGGGCACCCCAGGCCAGCGACCCAGCAGAGCGGGCATTGGGGAATCACCATCCCCGCCAACCCCGCGGGCTCCCAAATCACACTGCGTTGACAATCGGTATCCACTTCAAAAGCGGCAGAAGCAAAGAGAGTGCCTGAATCCCTTGCCTTTTGAAGGTGACGCACGTCACTTGCTTCATGCCCAAGGCTATGCGGCTCAAGCAAGAAGGCCCAAGTCGCCCTCCTAGACAGAGACGGCTTGGGCCATGGTGGCTTGTGCGTACTAGTTTTGTAATCTCCGCTGCCGAGCGCAGTTCTCTGCGAAGCTACCGCATCCTACGAACTAGAACCTAGAACGGTTACGACGTGCGGAAGGCCCCGGGTTCGCGCGAGAAAGAACCTGACGATGGCTGCCCAATGCGTGAAGAAAGAGTCGACACCTCCGGTCTGCGCCACACATGGCGTTGCGTTGCTGAAATCGGAAGTTGCGATTGACCCAATGAACACCCTTCCCTGCTTTATCTGTCCGGTCAGCCGTACAGTAGTACGCGAACGATGGTGATCCTCTACGACCAACGCCGTAATGGGGACTCGGAAAGAGAGCCGTAACACGCCGCCCCGCACTGTTCAAAATTGAACAGACACAGCCTCCGCGCGATGCGAGTCTTGAACTGGGTTTAGATGCCAGTTAGGGAGGTTCGAGATGCCCCACCGGAGAAACAACATTCTCATCGTTGAAGACGACGTCCAACTCCGTGTCCTGCTGACCGCCATTCTCACCCAGGCAGGCTACCGCGTCCGCGCTGCCGAAGACGGCTTCTCAGCCCTCATCCAGATACGCGCCGATATGCCCGACATCATCCTCTCCGACCTCTACATGCTCGGCATGTCCGGCTTCGAGCTGCTCTCTGTCGTCCGCCGCCGCTTTCCCGAGGTCATCGTCATCGCTATGAGCAGTGCCTTCACCGACGGCGAAATCCCCATCGGCGTCGCCGCCGACGCCTTTTATCAGAAGGCCACCGGCGTTCCCCCGCTGCTAACCCTCCTCGAAGAATCGTTTAGGGTCGAGGACCTGACCCAGCGCTACCGCGGCTTCGCTCCCATCTGGATCGCTACCCATCCCCCGAAAAGCGGTGCCGAAGCCCGCGTCGTCATTGCCTGCCCCGAATGCCTGCGCACCAGTTCCTGCGTCCCCGGCGATGCCTCTGCCATCGTGCGCAAAACCGACTGCGCCTATTGCCACACTCCCATCCACTACGCCATCGTCCAGACCACCGATCCCGGCCCGCCCAAAGAACTGTGGCGCCAGCCCGCCCTGCAAGCCG
>CAZAXI010000012.1:43235-47683 GCA_964489045.1 uncultured Granulicella sp.
ACCACCGATCCCGGCCCGCCCAAAGAACTGTGGCGCCAGCCCGCCCTGCAAGCCGCAGCCAAAGTTCCCCGTCCTGGCCTGATCTCCGCTGTTCACAATTGAACAGACCCGGCCCTCGCCGCCGTGACAATCTGGGTATCTGCCCCGGGCGTCCGCCCCAGCGCAGACGGCCCCTTGGAGTTCTCGCGTTCCGTCCGAAGAGGAGCCAACCATTGTCCAATATCTCGATCAACGCCGAGACCTGCCGCCGGCTTCCGGCCTATCTGGCTTGTCCCCGCTGTCACTGCAAGGCCATCCATCGCTCCCGCCGCCGCGGCCTCGACTGGATCATGTCCTCCATGGGCTTCATCCCCGCGCGGTGCTTCACCTGCAACAAGCGCTTCTACACCCGCGAATTGATGGTCAAAGCCTGATCCTGGCGTTCGGCCCAATCCTGAGGGCGCTTGGGTGTGCCGGGTATGCAACATTGGGTCGTCGCCGGGCATCATACCTATCACTGGTCCGCAGAGGATTGTTTCCCGCCCAAGTGCCTACTCAAGGCATCCCTCCAGAGCTTCAAGAGACCCGAATGGCCCTATTCAGGCCATGCGCTTGGCTTGCGCGAAATTGTCTAAGGATCACGGGGCCGACCAGGAATCGGCGCAACCCGTAAAAGGAGATTCGATGCCACCTACCAGAATTCTGCTCGTGGACGACGATGAAGTTGTCAACACAATGTTGGGCGAAGTATTGCAGGAGCAAGGCTTCAATGTCACCACAGCAGCCAGCGTTCCGGCAGCGCTAAAACTCATCAGTTCCGAAGCCTATGACGTGCTGCTCAGCGATCTCCATATGCCTGGCACGGGCGATGGCTTGACCGTCGTCAGTGCGATGCGTCATGCCCATCCAAAGGCCGTCACGATGATCCTGAGTGCATTCCCGGAGATGGATGCGGCCTCTCGCACCATCATGCTGCAAGCCGATCAGGTGCTGGTGAAGCCGATGAATGTAATGGCGCTGGTCAAAGCAATCAAAGAGAGGCTGGCGACCGGAGCACCCCCTGCCCGCGTCCTTGAGACCGTTGCCACAATTCTGGAGCGCACCACCAAGAGCACCATCAAGGACTGGTTTGCGCATATCCAGAAGGACGAGAAGGTCATGTCAGTTCCATTGACCTACGAACAGCGCACCGGCCACTTGCCTCAAGTCTTGCGTGACCTTGTGCTTCGCCTCCGGTCTTCTCAGCCGATCGGCAGCAAAGAACTGGTATCTGCCGCCGCGGTTGAGCACGGAATCGACCGGCAGAAGCAGGGGTATTCCTCTGCGATGATGGTCGAAGAATCGCGCATGTTGCAGGTCAGTGTCTTTCATACGCTGCAAAAGAATCTGGCACAGATCGACTTCAGCATATTGCTCACAGAGGTGATGGCCATCGCAGACGAGATCGATTCACAACTAAGCCAGGCGATGACAAGCTACGTCGCCGAGTCAGTTGGCGAAGCCGCGGCCTGAGTGCAGTTTCGTTGTGCTCGCATAAGAGCCCCAGACACCTCCGCGGTCTGTCACGCCGAACCTCCCGCAAAACGGGGTAATCGGTAAGTCGTGTTTACTCCACCACCACCTCAAAATTCCTTCCCAGCCACTTATCCTGCCCCGGCCAGTAGAACGTGAACACAATCTTGCCCGCCCATCCTGCCGCCGTCGCAATGTCCGCGTAGAATCCCGCATACCCCACCGGCTTCGACTCCAGCGTCGAGTTCGTCTTCCAGCCGTCCATCGAATACAGCACCCGGAACCGCACCGTATCCACCATCCGCAGCGTCATCCCCGCGGCCAGCTTCGCCACCGGCCGGCTGGTCTGGAAGATCTCCAGCTTGTTTCGGAACGTCCGCGTCCCCGGCGCCACGCCATACCGATCCTTCACGCAGGACAGGCAGTCGAACGGCTGCCCATCCGCCGCGCTCCTTAGCAGCTTCAAATATTCCGAGTGCGCCCACACCAGCGGTTGCGCCGCACCCGACGACTTGCCCCGGAACAGCTCCAGCTCCGGCACATCGTCGTGGTCCCACACCTGCTCCGGCAGCATTCCACCGGTCGAGCTGAACTTCTCCATCGCCGTAATAAACGGCTTCACATCGCGTCCCGCCGCCAGCTCATAGTGCCCGCGCTCGCCGTTCAGCAGGGGCCACGCCCGTCCCTGGCCCCAGCCCATATACGGCCCGCCATCTTTCCGCTGCCCATAGCCGTCGTGGTTGTAACGCCGCCAGCACGGCCCATACGGAGTCTCCATCTTCAGCACGTGGTCCACCACCTTCAGCGAGTCCACAATCAGCGGGTCGTCTGCCCGCCGAATGCCATACCGCACCAGTTCCAGAAATCCCGCGTCAATAATCTCCCTTGCCTCGAAGCACGACTGCTCCCCCGGCGCGCGGTTCGACAGCACCAGGTGCCCCTCCGGAATCGCCGGATTGTAGAACGGCTCACCCGCGCACGGTGGGCGAATCCGCATGTAGTGCCGCTTCACCTCCGCCAGCAGCACGCCGTCGTCGGTGGTCGTCCACTCGTCCAGGTGCGCCTCAATCCAGTCCGCGTAGTCCTCCAGAAAACCCGCCAACTCCTCCGCTTGATGTCCTCGCGCCAGGTCCGCCGCGCACACCAGCGCCGTAATCACCGCCGCCAGCGTCGACGGCGAATAGCCCGCATTCTCCTCCCACCGCTCCTGCTGCGTGATCGGCGCATACCGCACCAGGAACCCCGCAGCCCGCTCCACAAACGGAAACACGTCGAATTTCTCCAGCGCCTTCTGCTTCCACAGCCGCCACGCCAGTGTGATCGGAGACGCAACCTCATCCAGTTGAATCCCCGTCCAGTAAGGCGTCCCATCGATCCAGAAATTCTGCGCAAAGCTCCCATCCGGATGCTGCGTGCACGCCAGGTAAACCAGCGCCCGCAGCGCCGTTTCGTTGCGCCCGCACGCCATCAGCGCGCTCGCGGACTGCACCATGTCGCGCGTCCACACCAGGTGGTATCCGCCCAGGTCGTCGTCGCCCTTGCTCGCGCCCCACGGGATCGACGCCGACGCGATAAACGCGCCCGAAAACGTCTTGTCCTCATGCGTCAGAATCACGTTCTGGCTGATCCGCGACAGCCTGCCCCCGTCGGTCGACGCCGCCCCCAGTTCCTTCGGCGTCACCACCCGCATCCACTGCTCCACAAACCGCGCGCAGTGAACCTCGTACGGCATCGCCAGCGCCTGCATCATCTCGCTCAGCGCCGCGTGGTGCCCGTCGCCCAGCCCGATCGCAATGGTGAACTCCCGCGTCCGCGCCACATCGATCTCGCCCATGATCGCGATGTTCCCGTTCAGCGCCTCGCCAAAGTTCCACGTCATCTTCATGTCCATCAGCAGGTCCTGGTAGCCGTCGCTCGACCCCACATACCCGCACGACGACCGCGTAAACCCGCAGTCCGCCCCCATCGCCAGCGACACCGGCCCATGCCACGCCAGCAGCGTGCGCCTGCCCGCCACCAGCACGCTTCGCGCCGAGTTCCCCGCACCGCCGCCGTGCAGGTGCGGCGCCAGCAGCGCGTAGCACTTCAGCCGCTCCAGCACGCACTCGTCGCCCGCAATTTTCACATTTATCAGCACCACCGAGTGGTGCGGATCGGACACTATCTCCTTGGTCACCGTGTACCGCCCTTGCGGGTCCTTCCCCACCACCTTTACCGCCGGCGCGTCCGGGTCCACGTAGCTGAAGTCGTACGCAATGTCCCGCTTCTCTTCGTGGAAGAAGGTCTCGCCGTCCGTGAACAGCAGTTCCATGTCGCGCGTCTGCGGCCGATCGATGGTCGGGTAATAAATCTCGTTCAGCGTCCCATGCGACACCGTGAACCACACCCGGCTCGACGCCGAATACGCCGTCGACACCGCGTCCTTCTCGCTCGAAGTCCAGGTCGGCGCCACCCCCGGCCAGCCAAACGCCGGCCCATCGTCATCCAGCCACTGATACGTCGCCACGTCACCCATAGCGACATCATAGCGAGTCAGCCGCCCAGCGTCCCTCGCCCCTCGGACCCCACCTCGAACCTCGAACCTTGAACCTGCTCTTTTGCGCTATCATCACCTTCGCGGGATTTTCTGTTCCCTGTTCCCTGATCCCTATCCCCTGATCCCTGCATCTCATACCAAACAGGAGAATCTCTTATGGCCTACGAACTTCCTCCGCTCCCTTACGCATACGACGCCCTCGAACCCTACATCGACGAAGCGACCATGAAGCTCCACCACGACAAGCACCACCAGACCTATGTCACCAATCTCAACGGCGCCATCGACAAGCATCCCGATCTCGGCTCCAAGTCCCCCGAAGACCTCATCAAGGACCTCGCCGCCATCCCTGAGGACATCCGCAAGGTCGTCCAGAACAACGGCGGCGGCCACGTCAACCACACCATGTTCTGGCAGATCA
>CAZAXI010000013.1:0-46728 GCA_964489045.1 uncultured Granulicella sp.
CGGAGCGCGAGTTTCCCACCATTCTGGCCTACGGAGTGCCGACCTGGTGGATCGAACTGGTGCTGCCGCTGGGCTTCTTCCTGGTCGCGTGGCGCCTGGTCCTGCGCTCCTCCGCCGAGTGGGCCAAACGCGTGCCGGCACTGGTATTGGCAAGCGCCACCGTCGCTGTTTTTGTGTGGCCGCCGCTACCTCATGCGCAGATGGCATGGATTGCCCTGGCCGCGCTGGCCGTTGTTACGGGCCTTGGAGTTCCTGCGTTCACGACTCTCGGCGGCATGGCGCTGATCCTCTTCTGGGCCATTGACCAGCCCATCGCCTCCATCCCCATCGGGCATTATTCCCTGGTTACGAATCCCACCTTGCCCACGTTGCCGCTGTTCACTCTTGCCGGGTTTGTGGTTGCCGAGGGGCAAGCTCCGCAGCGATTGATCGAAGTGTTCCGCGCGCTCTTCGGCAGGATGATTGGTGGGCCTGCCATTGTGACCGTGCTGGTGTGCACCTTATTCACATCCTTTACCGGAGCCTCCGGCGTAACCATTCTTGCCCTGGGCGGCCTGCTGATGCCGATGCTGCTGGCCGGCGGTCTGAAGGAAAAGGATTCCCTGGGCCTCATCACTGGATCGGGCTCGCTCGGCCTGTTATTGCCTCCGTGCCTGCCGCTGATCCTGTATGCCATCGTGGCCAAGGTCCCGATGGGTCAAATGTTTCTTGCGGGGTTGCTGCCGACAGTCGTCATGGTCGTCGCAACCTCGTGCTGGGGAGTGTGGCGTTCGCGCGGAAGCGTTCAGACAGCCGAGCCGTTGCAGGCGCGCAGGCTGGTGAAGGCGGTGTGGCTCGCCAAATGGGAGCTGATGCTTCCGGTAGTAGCCATCGTGGCGCTGTTCTCGGGCTGGGCCACGCCGGTCGAAGCTGCCGCCGTCACGGCGCTTTATGCGATCGTCGTGGAAGCTTTTATCCATCGGGAACTGAGCGTCTTTCGCGACCTGCCGCGAGCCATGGCCCACGCCGGCCTGGTGATCGGAGGCGTGCTGCTGATCCTTGGGGTGGCGCTGGGTTTCACCAACTACCTGGTGGATGCGGAGGTGCCTGCGCGCGCCGTGGAATGGACGACGCACACAATTCATTCACGCATCGTCTTTCTGCTGGCCCTCAACGCCTTCCTGCTGCTGGTGGGCTGCATGATGGATATCTTCTCGGCAATTGTCATTCAGGTTCCCCTGCTGCTTCCGCTGGCTCTGGCCTTCGGCGTTGACCCGATGCATCTGGGCATCATCTTTCTTGCCAACCTGGAGGTCGGTTACCTGACGCCGCCTATCGGTCTGAATCTGCTGCTGTCTTCCTATCGCTTCGGTAAACCAATTCCACAGGTGTTGCGCTCGGTACTGCCCATCGTTGCCGTCATGTCGATTGGGGTTTTATTGATTACCTATCTCCCATTTCTAACTACTGCGTTGCCCCATTGGCTCAGCCACCAGCAGGTGATTCCATGATCGAGCTTGTGAAGGATTCAGACGTTCAGGCGTCGCCCGTTAGCGACTGTGAGCAGCAACCGTCCGGAAAAGCAAGAATGGGTTCCCGGCTGACTTCCAAGCGAACGAAACTCGTATGTGACCCACATCACATCTTGTATGTGAGATATGGCCTAAGTTCTAGGTCTCAGGGTAAGGAGACGCTATGACCAGCAATTTCGTCGACCGGGCCTGTCGTGAGAAGGAAAACAAACAGATTGGGCCGGGCCCTCGGTTTCTTGGCGTGGACGCGGGAACAGATACGCTGAAGCTGGTTGAACTGACGCAGGTAGACGGCCGATGGCAACTTCAGCGGCGTTGCCGGTTGGAACATGGCAAAGAGCCGCAGCCGCTGCTCGACCGCCTGTACCGCGAATGGGGTGCTGCTACGCTGGCCGGTGCGGCGTCGACGGGCCGGCTGGGGCGGCAGTTCAGCCTGGCGCGGGTGCCGCTGCAACAGGCGCAGTGCCGCGCGTTCCGGTTCTTCTTCCCGGACACGGAGGGGACGTTAGTTTCCATCGGCAGCCACGGGTTCTCCGTGCTCGAAATCCGGCCCAACGGGCGTGAGGTGTTCCGCGAGAACAGCCGCTGTTCGCAGGGCACCGGCAACTTTCTGCGCCAGTTGACGGGGCGGTTTTCGCTAACCGTTGAGGAGGCCAGCGCACTCTGCGCAGACGTGGAGCATGCCGCTGCTCTGTCGGGGCGATGCCAGGTGATCCTGAAGACCGATTTGACCCACCTTGCCAACAAGGGAGAGAACAGGGAGGAGATTCTTGCCGGACTCTTTGATGCTGTCTGTGAGAACGTCCTGAACTTGTTGAAGCCTGGAAGCTGCCCCGGCCCGATCGTGCTGATCGGCGGGGTGAGCCAGTCGGCGCGGGTGCAGCGAACGTTCCGCGACCGCCTTGCAAAGTACGGCTACGAACTGCGCGTGCCGGGCGAGGACGGCTTGTATTGGGAAGCGCTGGGCGCGGCGTTGCTGGCCGCCGAGCAATCGATGCCGGCGCCGTCAGCGGAGCACCTGTTTGCCGTCTCTGACGGCGCGGCGCTGGAGCGGACACCGGCGCTAACCACATGTCTCAACCGGGTGCGGCGCATGCCTCCCCAGGCGTGGGCGGCGCGCAACGGCTGCGACCGCGACCTGATCCTGGGTCTGGACATCGGCTCAACCGGCGCGAAAGCGGTGGCGCTGGACGCGGCGACCGAAGTGACGGTCTGGGACGCTTACCGGGAAACCCAGGGCGCGCCCGTCGAGGCGGCACAGGCATTATGGCGGCAGTTCCTGGAAAGCCCCGTGGGCGGTGAACGCGTGCGCGGCGCCAGCGTCACCGGCAGCGGACGCGAGATAGTCGGGTCGTTGCTGACGAAATGCTATGGGCCGGAAGCAGTCTTCATCCAGAATGAGATTGCGGCGCACGCGGCGGGCGCCTGCCACTACGATGCGCGCGTGGACACAATCTTCGAGATCGGCGGCCAGGATGCAAAGTACATTCGTCTGCAACACGGCCGCGTGATTGACTGTGCCATGAACGAAGCGTGCAGTGCCGGGACCGGCTCATTCATCGAGGAACAGGGCCGCAAGTTTGCCGGCATCGAGAAGGTCGCGCAACTGGGCGCGGCCGCGTTAACTGCGCCAGAGGGCGTGTCCCTGGGGCAACAGTGCTCGGTGTTCATGGCAGAGATCATCGACGAGGCTGTGGGGGCAGGTTTGGCCCAGAACACCATCATTGCCGGCCTCTACGACTCGATCATCCAGAACTACCTGAACCGCGTCAAAGGCAGCCGCACGGTCGGCCAGGTGATCTTCTGCCAGGGCATGCCGTTTGCGGCGGACGCGCTGGCCGCGGCAGTGGCGCGGCAGACCGGCAGCGAGGTCATCATCCCGCCCAACCCCGGGACCGTCGGTGCGCTGGGCATTGCGCTGCTTGCCGGCGCGGACCTGGCGTGGCGCGAGGTTACGCCGTTGGACCTGCGGCTGTTCCTTGAAGCGAAGGTGGAGGAGCGCAGCACCTTCATCTGCAACGCGACCGTCGGCTGCGGGGCTCCCGGCAACCGCTGCCGGATCGACCGGCTCCGCACCCGGGTCGCCGGCACAGCCGGAATGTTCACCTGGGGCGGCGCCTGTGCATTGCATGAGCGGGCAACCCGGCGGCGCAAACTGCCGGACCGCGCCCCGCAGCCGTTCGAAGAACGCGAACGGCTCATTGCCGACCTGCTTGCGGGGCTCGGTCCGGACCGCGGTGGCAGGCGTGTGGCATTGAGCGATGAGTTCATCCTGAAGGAACTGTTCCCCTACTTCGCCACCTTTCTGCATGAGTTGGGTTGCGACCTGAGGACTGTGAGCGGTGCGGACGCGGCGACGCTGAAGCGCGGCATTCGGGAAAGTCACGTGCCGTTCTGTGCGCCGATGCAGTTATTTCACGGCGTAGCCGGGCGGTTGCGCGAAACAGATGCGGATTTCGTGTTCGCGCCGATTATGCGGAGCACGTTGCGAGTGGCCGACGAAGCTCACGCCAAGGTTTGTCCGATCGTGCAATCCGCTCCTTACGTGTTGCGGTTGGACCTGGCCGGCAAAGGCACGGCGCAGTGGCTCTCGCCCGAGATCGAGATCGGAGCGCGCGGGCTGGAGTCGCCGGAATTCCGCGCCAGTTGCGCGCGGCTGGCGGCTTCACTCGGCGTGGACGGCGGCAAATGGGAGCGTGCACATCAGGCTGCGGCCGCAGCCCAAATGCGCTTTGCCGAACAATGCAGCGAGATCGGCGCGCGGGCGCTCGAGTTTTGCCAGCGGCAGAACATCACCCCGGTGGTGGTGCTCGGCCGGCCGTACACAATCTACAACCCCATCCTCAACTCCAACGTCCCGGCCATCCTCCGTGACCAGGGCGCTGTCGCCATCCCTGCCGACTGTTACCCGGTTGCAGGCGATGCGCCGGTGTTGGGGCGCGTCTATTGGGGTTACGCCCAACGCCTGCTGCGCGCCGCCGAACTGATCCGCCGCACGCCGGGCGTGTACAGCGTCTATTGCAGCAACTACTCCTGCGGCCCCGATAGTTTCAGCCTGCACTTCTTCAGCTACGTGATGGAGGGCAAGCCGTTCGCCGTGATCGAGACGGATGGCCACACGGGCGATGCCGGCACCAAGACGCGCATCGAGGCGTTCCTCCACTGCGTCGCCCAGGACCGCGCCTCCAAGAGCCCGGGCGCTGCCCCGCAAAGCCTGGGGACGATGGCGGGCAGTGTCTGCGACTTCACCATGCTCGATAAACAGGCCGAGACGGTGCTTGTGCCCTGGCTGGGGGCGACTTCTCACGCCACCGCGTCGTGCCTGCGCGCGGCGGGATTCAAGGCCGAGGCGTTGGCGATGCCCGATCGGCAGACCCTGCAGATTGGACGCCGTCACACCTCCGGCAAGGAATGCGTGCCAGTCAACCTTACGCTGGGACGGCTGCTGGAGAAACTGCAAAGCGACCCGACCGGGCGATTCGCCTATATGATGCCGCAGACCAACGGGCCGTGCCGGATGGGCATGTACCATCTGCTGCAGAAGATCGTCGTCGAACGCCTCGGCACCGGCGACCGTTGCCGGTTCGTGTCTCCAAACGAGTCGGACTTCTATGCCGGGCTGCCGCCGGGATTCACGACGCTCTTCCTCACCGGCGCCGTTGCCCAGGATATGCTCCACAATGCGTTGCTCTTTGTCCGCCCAACTGAACTTCATCCCGGCGCGGCGAACGAAATCTACGCACGGCGCACGGCGGAGCTATGCGCGTTGATTGAACGGCAACACCGCGCCATCCGCTCCCGGGCGCAAGCCGTAACCCAGGTAGTCACAGGCCGGTTGTTCGGCATTCGCAGATTGCTGCAGACAGCAGCGAAGGAGTTCGCAGCGGTCCACGGTGATGGGGTGCTGCCAGTCGTGCAACTGGTCGGTGAAATCTACGTCCGCAACGATGCGTTCGCGAACGACGGGCTCATCGCCAAGCTGGAAGCGCGCGGGATGCGAGTCCGCTGCGCGGCGGTCAACGAATTCTTCGAATATGTTGACCACTGCAACCAGCAGATCGTCCCGTCCGGACGAATCGATCGCGTCGTCAACTTCCTGAAAGAGCGAATCCGCCATGGCGCGTGGGAGGCGATGGCCAGGCACCTCCCATTGCCGGAACCCGTGCCGGTGACCGACGTAGCCGACGCAGCTATCGACTACATAGCCGGCGACGTTGGCGGCGAGACGGTGTTGACCTTGGGCTGGTCGCTGCACAACTGGCGGAAAGGCGAAATAGCGGCAGTTGTGAATGTTGGCCCGCTGGAGTGCATGCCCACGCGCATTGCCGAATCGCAATTCTTCCACGCCGCGGAACGCGAGGGTCTGCCCGCGCTGACCCTCACATTCAACGGCGACCCGCTGGCGGAAGATGTGCTGGACAACTTTGCGTTTGAAGTCCACGCCCGTCATCGTGCGGGGATGCGCACCTCAAATGGAATACGAGCGTCTTTCGGAGAACAGAGATCAGGAGTGACCGATGGACTTTGTAGCAACGGGTGCGAGGCAAGCGGCTATGAGAGGGCCGGAGATGTCCATCCTTCGCCTTCCGTCCCGAAGAACTGCGACGAAAGCGTCGGCTTCGAGTTGTCTGCTCCATCCATTGTGCCCACAACGCTATTAGAGTGGCACGGCGAGGGCCAGGAATTCGTGCGGACAGAGCGCTTGTGACCACCTATCTGATCAATTGGATGGAGGCCCCTATGCGAGCGGCAATTCATCGCATCTTCGGAGCTGGACGGCACCACCGTCAGGGACGCCAAAAGGGGGGCTGGGCGTCCCGGCTACTGCACGTAGGTGGTGATGCTCGAGGCAGGCAGTGTGGCACTGAACTGGTCGTTGGTTACTGTAACCGGGCTCAGCTGAGATACGGAAGAACTGGAAGTAGTCTGGTAAGGCGTCATCGAGGTCACCGTCTGGTTGGCAATCAGGATAGGCAGCGTGACCGCGGAAGTGGTGGAGTTGATCGCCACAATGACCTCGTGCCCGTTACCGCTATAAGCCGAGACGAAGACACCGGTGACCGGGGTCGCAGTGGCGTTGTAACGGAAATAGCCGGGACGTATGAAGCGAGAGAACTGCGCCATGGCTAAGCCGAAGTAGGTGGGGTTGGCACTGGCATCAATCAGGTGTTCTTGCGGGGTCTTGTTCGTCGGGTAGCTGGGGCCCTGCCACCAGACGTACGCGTTGTAGTCTGCCACAGTCATGGAGTTGTGAATCTCCGTTGCCATGGTAAGGGCATCGGCCATGACGGGGGTGGTTCCACCTGAGCCTGTTGGGACGAGGTAGTGCTCGGTCATCCACACATCCTTGCCCTTGTTCTCGGCATTGGTGTAATAGAAGGGTGACGCCCCATACAGGTGACCGCCAACGATCGAGATGTTGCCAACGGCCGCGCTATCGTTCAGCGCCGGGTCGGAGAGGCTGGTAGTGAAGCTCTCCGATTCCGGCATGATCAACTTGACCGGGTTCGAACCCGTGGTGAGTACTGAACCGTAACCCGCGACCCATGTATCCATCTGCGCTCCGGTCCAGGTGCAGGATGAGTAGGTAACAACGGCGTCCGGCTCGTTCTGCATGGAGACCGCATAGAGGTTCACGCCTATGCTGGTTGCATAGTTGACAAAGGCCTCAAGATAGTTCGCGTAATCGCCGTAGCTGGTGGTCAGCAGACTGCCCCCAACCGTGTTGTTGTTGCTCTTCATGCTGGCGGGCGGGCTCCAGGGAGAGGCGAAGATGGTTGCCCCCAAAGCTTGCGCTGCCTGGGCATTGGAAAGCTCCGGGGTCCACGCACTGGTGACTGCGGTCTTGGTCGTTGTGTTCCAGGTGGTAGGAGCGATTTGCACGCGCATGATGCTCAGTCCAATCTGTCCGCTGGACTGTCCGTACAGTCCCGTAATCTGTGAACTCGGCAGCGCCGAATCAAACACTTCCGATGCGCCGAAGCCGCGAATGATCTGTTCCGAAGTGGCAAAGTCCACCAGCGTGCCACCGGTGGGCGGGGCGAGAAGGCTGATCGTCCACGACGACGGCGCTGCATTCAAGACGGGCATGAACGGGGGTGTTGACGGCACTAAGGCGAACAGCGAGGTTAGATTGGTGGTTGAATTGTCGAGAATATTCAACAACGCAGTGGCAACGTTGGCGGGAGCCGCGCCACCCGAGGGCGTGGAATCGGTGAACAGCGTGCCGCAGCTCGATCCATCGCCAGCACTGCCTCCGGTGCTGTTGACACACGCCGACACAATGCCCGCAAGCGAATTGATGAGTGTGCTGGGAACTGCATCGCCGGCCGGTATTGATGTGCCAGGCGACGCGCCGGTCGCCGTGCTTGCATATTGCGAAGCCAGGGTGAATGCGGCCGCCAGCGCAGACGCATCCGACGTGCCCGATCCAATGCTGGTCGGCGAAGTCATATACGGCGAGAGCGCCGCCACCGCCGCCACTGTGGTTATCTCATTCAGATTGATGAAAGTGGTCGAGCTGAGCGAACTGCATGATCCCAGCGCCGCAATCAGGTTGATTGCGGCGTTGTTGGTTCCGTTCTGAAGGCCCGGATTTCCTCCGGTTGCCAGCAGATAGACCTGGGGATTGGACCCTGGGCAGGTGTAATCGCCGGTGATGGTGAACTGGCCCGATGGGTTGGTCGTGATCGACGAGCCCAAAGTGGCGGCGCTGGAGCCGTCACCAGCCGTTCCCACCTGGTAAAGCTGAATGGTCGCACCCCATATCGGCTGCTGACCGCCCATTACCTTGCCGACCAAGCTGCTGCCGGGGGTCGTCGAAGCGGTGAACGTAGTCGTGACCGGTAAACTACTCACTGCCCCGCATCCCAGGATGAAGATGGTCGCTAACAGAGTCAGAATCAGCTTAGATGGCTTGGCGGAAATCACTATAACAATAGGATACATTTCATTTTCGGCACGTGCATCAGCGGCCGGTCAATACCGGTACAAGCGGACTTGATAGATTCTTCCTTGGGACGGGTCGGAAGCATAAAGCCGCAAAACCTGGCCGTGTGAGGTCTCGTCGAGGTTGAGACGCCTCCGCGGCGCCCAACCCCCATTTTCGTAGTACTCTTCGTCGATGCCGACGATGCCAACGATGGGCGGCAATTCGACCCATCTGTTCTTCCCTCGATTCATCCCTCATAGAGACGCCTACCGCCGAGCCGGTCATGCTCGAAGCAAGACTCCTGGCGAAATTCGAAAGGCTCATTTTGCTTCCTGCGGCAGGCGGTTTGGCGTAAAGGGAATTCCATGCACCATCTGGTCGAGGATCTCGCTGACGCGGGCGGGGCAGGCGTGGTCCTCCACGGGGGTCATGTTGTCGTGTTCGGCCTGGATCATGGGTAGCGGCTCCTTGGGGCCGGGGATCTGGTTGAGCGCGGTCCAGATGCCGGCCGGGGGAGCTATTGTGTCGATGAAGCCCATGCCGGCCATGACCGGGGCCTTGATGTGAGAAGCGAAGTTGACCGGGTCGAAGTAGAGGGCGGTCTTCATGATGTCGGGGTTGTCGGATGGCCAGTTGGGGTAGCCGGCTTTGCGTCCGTGCAGGTCGCCGTTGGTGTCGGCGCCGGCGGGGACACAGACCAGGACGGCGCTGATCGGCCCTGGGCGCAGGCCGGCGAGGGCGAGGCTCTGCTGGCCGCCCATGCTGCCGCCGGTGAGGACGATGGTTTTGCCGTCCCAGTCGGGGCGGGTGATGAGGTAGTCGAGGACGCGGGAGTCGCGGAGATACATGTCGAGGAAGTAGGACTTCTCGCGGTCGGTGTTGCCGACGGCCTGGTAGGCGAGCGGGATGCCGCCGGAGGGGTCGCTGGGCTGCTTGTCGTGGGAGTCGACGTTGATGACCAGCCATCCGGAGGCCGCGCGCTGCGCATCCGCGTGAGCGTTGAGGGCATAGACGCCGGCGTACTGCAACTGGATCAGGGCAGGGAACTTGCCGTCCCTGGCGGGCTTGGCGACGTAGCCGTGGACCTTGGAGCCGAGGGCGTCCAGGGTGAAGATGCTCAGCTCGACGCCGGGGACGTCGCTCTGGGCGGGGGTGAGGACGGGATTGATGGGAATCCTGGCCTGCTGGGCGAGCTTCCCGTTCCAGAAGGCATCGAAGTCCGCGGGGCGCGGCGTGTCGAGGCCGATCTGCAAGGGAGCGACGGCGGCGCCGACCGCATAGAGGCCGTTGTTGCGGCCAGTGTTGCCTCCGGTGTAGGGGGAGCGGTTGGGAGCTGGGGCCGTGGCGTCAGCGGGGGGTGCGGCGGACGGGAGGACGGCGTAGGGCTCGATGGCAACGTAGATCATCTCGGGCTCGGCGCCAACGATTTCGATCGTGTCGCTGCCGGAAGAGAGATCGAGCTTGCCCTCCTTGAGGACGACATTATTGTTGCTGCGGACGGTGTACTTGTAGGCGTAAGTGGGCGTGACAGGGCCGGGGGTGACGGTCCAGCCGACGGTCTCGCCGATCTTGTAGATACCGGTGGAGTGGTAGGGCGTGAAGGTGAGCTGCTGGGGGATGGGGGCAGGCTGCGCGGAGGCGAACTCCGTGGAGAGGAGCAGCATGGCAAGCAGCAGCCGCGGAATCACTCGAGTCATCACTTAAATCTCCATGGCGAGAGCTGCCCCATTGCAGAGTGACGGGCGCTATGCCGAAAAGTTCTTGCGGCGCTCGGTCAGATCGTGCGAGATGGTCAGGTTGAGTTTCCGGTCGATGCCATAGAAGATCAGGCAGACAGCGGCGGCGAGGAACGCCGCGCCGGAATATACCGAGGCAACCAGCCGGATACCCAACAGCGCGTGCGCGGACTGTACCGGAAGCTGGGGAAGGTAACCATAGAATGAGAGCAGCCAGCCGCAAATTGCGCCGCCCATGGCAACACCAACCCATAGCGCAAACACAACTGCGGCAGTGACCGTGCCAGTGGCGCGCCGGCCCGTCTTCCACTCGCCATAATCTGCCACATCGCCCATCATGGACCACAGCACGGGACCCGAGCAGCCAAAGACGAATTGACGCACGACCTCCAGAGCAATGATCGGTACAATCGCGGCCGGCGGGAGGAAGAACAGCGCGATACAAAGGAGGCCGGTCAACACCATGCTCCACAGGAAGACGGCACGCTTGCCGATGCGCTTGGTCAGTGCGGTCGAACAGGAAACGCCGATCAGTAGAGCGATCAGCCCAAAGCCGTTGAACCAACTGAACAGCAGCCTGTTGCCGGAGCAATTCTCAAAATACGGTAGCATCACGTTGCCGCGAATCAAAAGCGCCGTGAAGTAGAAGACGGTTACCAGAAAAAGTGCGACCCACGGACCATTTTTGACCAAGTCGCCGAGATCGCCCAGCACCGATGTCTTCTGCTGCGGATCGGGCTGAATTCTCTCCTTCGACACGGTGAACGCAATCAGGAAAAAAATGACCGAGAGCGAAAGGAAAATGCCCATCGTGAACTGATAGCCGAGCGCACTGCTGCCACGACCCAGAAACTTGACCATGGGAACGGCCAGACAGCCTACGATGAATCCCGCGGTGTTGGCGAACATTTGACGATACGAAGAAATGCTGTTGCGCTCATCCGGATCGTCGGTCATTACGGCCGTCAGAGAGGCATAGGGCACGTTGTTGGCGGCATAGATCAAGCGGAGCAACAGATAAGTGCCCCAGGCATAAAGCAACTTGGGCACAGGATTCAAGTGAGGCGTGGTGAAGGTGAGAATTCCGATCACGCCAAAAGGCACCGAGGTCCACAGCAGCCAGGGGCGAAACTTGCCCCAGCGGGTGTTGGTGCGATCGGCAATCACGCCCATGACGGGATTGAAGGCTGCCGAGCCCAGCCCGACCACAAGAAACATTTTGGCGGCTTGCGCCGGAGTAAGTCCGTAGGTTTTCGTGTAAAAGTCCAACTGCAGCGCCATCAATGCCTGGAAGATAAAGTTGGCAGCGAGATCGCCCAGGCCGTAGCCGAATTTTTCCGAGAATGGAAGCCGTTTGCTATTGCCGCTCATCAATTCCTACTCTCTCTTCCTACTGTCCCGCCTCTTTGGCTAGCGGGATCAACGTGGTAAGGCCAATATCGAGTGAGACGCAAACTAATTCTCTGCGCGAGTTTCTTAAGCGGTCTGCGAATAGATCCTCGCAGGCCCAACAGCACGTTGGCAGCGTTCAGAAATCAAACAACTATACCGCTTTACTATTGGCGTTGGCGACAACTAACCCCGGAATCTTAGCGCACGCAGTTAAACGGTTCGGGGGCTCCGTTAGAGGGTTGCTGCGATGTCCGACTATATAATTCGATGCGAGGATAAAACGTGACCAAACGTGCACCGCTCTCTTACCACGCGGGCTTCAATGCCCAGCATTCGCCGATGGGCGCATTCATGAGCTTTACCTGCGGCAACTTCGGGACCCGTGGGGGCATCGGTCTGCAAATCGGGCAACCCGGCGATCAGGAGATATTCATTGGTTTCAAGGACGGCGATCGCCATTCAGACGCAACTCTGAAGTGCCTGCCTTTCTATACTGCGGCAGTCAACCGCGCCGCCGATTCTTTCCTGGTGGAGCAGGCCGGCCCTGCGGAGCAGAATGTCAAGCCGGACGCCGTGCCATTCATGGAAGGCGAATTCTCGCGCTCCTACGGCTGGGCAAGCGATGAATGGAAAGCGGAGGGGATGACGTTCTCAATCTATTCGCCTTTCGGAGCGATTCCTGATCCTGCCGTTGATAGCGAACAGCGGATGCGCGATGGTTTGCTGCCTGCCGTCATCGCCCGGCTCGAGTTCGATAACACCCCCGGCACCACCACGCGGACCGCGATGTTCGCGCTGAATCACGCACGGCCCGGCAGCCGAACTCTGCCTGAGGATTTGGGCAGCGGCCGAGTGGCATTCGCTTTTCGCCGGGAAGCTGGCGGAGCCGCTGAATTGTTCGACGTCACAGCTTTGGAACAAGGGGTGAGAATCGATGCCGGACCTTTTCTTTTCATGCGCTGGTCCGCCAGTGACGGAGTTCGGGAGCGCCACAATCCGGTTCATCTGTTGGGATCATGCCCCGGTTTTGGATTCGAAGTTCCAGCGGGGAAAAAGTACGCGATCACGATTGCGCTCGGTTCCTACCTGGAGGGCTTCCAAACCAACGGGCTCGATGGCCGCTATCTCTATACCAGGTATTTCAAGGGCCTTGGGGATGTGCTTAAGACAGCGCTCGACAACGCCGGCACGATTGTTGCAACGGCGCGGTCGCTCGACAACAAACTGGACAGCGCCGCGGTCTCCGACGATCAACGATTCATGATCGCGCATGCCACCCACAGTTACTACGGCAGCACGCAGCTGCTTGAGGTGGAAGGAGAGCCGTTCTGGGTAGTCAACGAGGGCGAATACTGCATGATGAACACCCTCGATCTGGCGGTCGATCATGTGTTTTGGGAACTGGAACACAATCCCTGGCTGGTCCGGAACCTGCTGGATGAGTTTGTTCGGCGCTACAGCTATACCGACGAAGTGAAGGTCTACACGTCGGATTTTGCTCCTTCGGTTGATACGGTGCAGGTGGATCCCTCGCAGACCCCGCCGCCTCCGGATGAGGCTCAGCTCAGCCGTCCCTATGACACCCAGCCAGGCGGCATCAGCTTTTGCCACGATATGGGCGCACACAACAACTTCTCGCCCCGGGGCCGCAGCAGCTATGAACTGGCAAACCTGACCGGCTGCTTCAGTTATATGACCCAGGAGCAGCTGTGTAATTGGATTCTGACCGCAGGCTGCTACATGGCAAAGACCCGCGATCTGGTGTGGCTCAAAAACAACCAGGCCGTGGTTGAGGCCTGCTTGACCAGCATGATCAACCGTAGTGGCGACGTGGGCTTCGCGCAGTTTGACAGCACCCGTTGTGCAGGCGGGCAGGAAATCACTACCTACGACTCGCTCGATCACTCGCTGGCGCAGACCCGCAACAACGTCTATATAGCCGTCAAGAGCTGGGCCAGCTACTGGGCTCTTGGGTTGATGTTCCGCGAACTCGGCGACTCAGCGAATCAGAAACGCTGCCAGGAACTCGCCGCCAAAGTTGCTGAGGTGGTTTCCGACCAGGCCGTAGACGGCGTGCTTCCCGCCATCTTCGAGAGGTCCAATCCGGGGTACTCTTCGCGCATTTTGCCTGCGGTCGAGGGCTGCGTCTATCCGCTTTACTTCGTCAACACGGGCTTTGCCGGCTGTACGCTTGAGCAGGTCTACTCGACTCCGTCAGAAAGACGGATGTTCGAGGTCCTGCGCGAGCACACACGCAAGCTGTTGCTCGACCCTGAGCGGCGCAATCTTTTTGCCGACGGCGGTATCAAGCTCTCCTCGACCAGCAACAACTCATGGATGAGCAAGATCTCTATCTTCATGCACGTGACGCGCAAAGTGTTCCATCTGGATAAAGATGCCGCAATCGCCGAGGTGTTCCGCCAGGCGGACGCTGCTCACGTGAAGTGGCAGACCGAAGGCAGCTCCTACTGGGCCTGCTGCGACCAGATAGTTTCCGGCGAAGGCAAGGCCAGCCGCTACTATCCGCGCATCATTACCAGCGCGCTTTGGATGGAGTGAACAAAGGTTCCGCATAGAAGGGCAGCCCAATGAAGCCTCTCGCATTCCTGCTGTTAGCAACTGCAATCGCTCAAGGTCAGACCGCGCCGCCGACCCTTAAGGAAGCCTACAAGGGGCTGTTTCATATCGGAGCGGCATTGAACACGGCCCAGTTTGAGGATCGCGATCCGATTGCCGACCCCATCATCGAGTCGCAATTCGATACGATCAGCCCGGAGAACGACCTCAAATGGCTTTTAATTCATCCGGCGTTGGACCAATACAACTTCGATGCGGCAGATCGCTACGTGGCCTTCGGCAAAAAGCACAAGATGTTCATTGTCGGCCATTGCCTGGTGTGGCACAGCCAGGTTCCGAAGTGGGTCTTTCAGGATGCAGACGGAAAGCCACTGACCCGCGATGCACTGCTGGAACGGATGCATGATCACATCCGAACGGTGGTTGGAAGATATAAGGGGCGGATCAACGGATGGGACGTGGTGAACGAAGCGCTGAACGAAGACGGTACCATGCGCCAGTCGCAGTGGTACAAGATCATCGGCGAGGACTACATTGAGAAGGCTTTCCAGTATGCGCACGAAGCCGATCCCAACGCGCAGCTTTATTACAACGACTATTCGCTGGAGAACGAAGCCAAACGCAAAGGCGCTGTGGAGTTGATACGGAAGCTGAAGGCGGACGGAGTTCCAATCACCGGCATCGGATTGCAGGGGCACCTCCACCTGGATGATGCGGACCCGAAGACGGAAGCGGAGACTATTGAGGCGTTTGCGGCGTTAGGTCTGCAGGTGAATATCAGCGAGATGGACATCGATATTCTGCCGCGCACGACGCGTTCGAACTCGGCCGACGTTTCGATGAGAGCCGCTGGGACAGCCGAATCGAATCCTTACGTGAATGGACTGCCCGACGAGATGCAGCAGAAGCTCGCCGAGCGCTATGCGGAATTGTTCAAGGTGTATGTCGACCACCACGCCTCGATGGGCCGGGTCACACTTTGGGGAGTAACCGATGGCGGCTCGTGGCTCAATAACTTCCCCACCCCGGGGCGGACGAATTATCCTCTGCTGTTCGATCGCGAGGGCAAGCCGAAGGCCGCATTCGCCGCCGTCCTGGAAGTAGGCCAGACCGCTTCTGAAGGGGCGCGTGGTGAGAGGCAACGGGCAGGGCAACTTCGCAAATAGTCCAGCAGCTTGCCTATCATCCGGAGTTGTCTCAGGAACAACGCGCGGCGGATTTGGTGTCCCGCGCCGGGTCAGGAAAGAGAATCGCGCCGCTTGCGCGGCGCGATTCTCTTTCCTTTCTGGCTCTTCCTGTCGCTGCGTGCCTATTGCACTATCAGGTTGATGTAATACGGCAGGGAAACCTGATTGTTGCTGCCGTAAACCGTTTGCCCTGGTCCGCCGCTGGTTGTCGTGCAGGGAATGCTGGCCCCGGAGATCTGCGGAACGCACTGGGTGCCCACCTGGGTGGCGGTAATGCTGACGGCGTAAGTTCCCGTCGGCGTAGAAAGTTGCGCCAGGGGAGTGAGGTTGGTGGTGCTGCAGGAGGTCAAACTGACTGCGAGCACACCTCCGGCGATCAGCAGAGCGAACATTAATAGCCGTCCCGCTTTCCGGAACGCCCTGCGCCGGAGGAATAGCCCGACCATTCCAAAGCCAAAAATCGACGCCAAGGTGATGGATGCCGGGGAGGCATTTTGGCTGGTGGTGCCCTCCGGCACGTTGGTATTGATGGTGAGCGTTACAGCCCCGACGCCGTTCGCGTTACAGCCACCGCTTTCAGCCAACGCCTCATACGCCTTCGCGGAGTCCACATTCGAATCCAGGTTAGGCTGGGGGCATATCTGCATCGAGTTGGGCGCGCTGGGCTGGTAGGGGCTGGTGCTGGTGGGATAGGTAAATGTGCATGTAGCGTGCGGAGGCAGGTTGTCGCACTGGAGGGTCACCGGGAAATTGGAGTTGATCTCGAGCCCGCCTTTTCCTTCAAAGGCGTAACCCAGCAGCGGAGTGAGGTAGAGGGTCAGGCTCGCCGTCGATCCGGCTTTCACGGTCAACGAACCCGGGGCGGTAGGAACGGGAGGAGTAGAAGGAGTGGAAGGAGCGGAGGTAGCAATGCTCACTTGGGAACTGCGAATGCCTTGGAAGAGCGAGGACACGGGGTCCGTAGCTCCTATGAAATTCCGATCTCCGCTATACACAGGCGTGACATAGTGCGTCGCCACCACAGGGGTGTATTGCGTGAACGAGGGCATCTGCAGGCAAGAGGCGTTGAAAGTAACCGTGGCACCCGAGGGGGAACTGCCGTTATTCAAGACAAATTGAACCCCCGTGCCGTTGTTCTCCGGACAAGCTACGCCTGAATAATTCGCCAACTGGCAGATCGCCGCGCCCACCCCGCTTGCCGAAGTTCCCTTGGGGCAGGTTGTGGAGTTATCCATGAAAGTGATGGTGCCGGTGGGAATTCCAGCCGCAGTACTGATCGACAGGGGCATGCTGTACTCCCAGTTCGTTGCCGATCCATCGTAGGGCGCCGAGCCGCCCGCAGAGTCCGACACCTGTGTAAACGGCAAATACGGCGGAGGATTGGGATCGGCAACGAAGCCCAGGATCGAGGACTGGGCTACGGTGATGGAGCCGGTATTCCCCGCTGACAAGATATAAGTTCGATCACCCGTGTAACCGACCGTAATAGTTTGGCCCCCCGCCAGCACCGGCGCCAGAGCGAACGAGGCGGTGGAACTGTTCGTGCCTGGCATCAGTACGGACGACGCCGTCACCGTCACGGGATTGATCATGGGAGCGCAGGGCGGGCTGGAGCAGGTGGGGACGACCACTGTCCAGGACTGATAGCTCGCCTGCACCGAGCCGGTGGGAGCTCCCGTACCGCTTGTCGGGGTTACCGTCACCGACAACGACACACCGGTCACCTGGGGTCCGCTGCCAACGGTAACCTGTACTAGTGAGCCCGCCAAGACCGGACCCGTGCCGATGGTATCGATCGTTGGAGCGGTGGCTGCATTGCTCGTCCCTTCGACCCAGCCGGTCAGCGTACCCGATTGTCCGGCGCCCGGGGCGAAGGTGACGACTATAGTGCACGTACTGCCCGAAGCAGTGCCTGTATTCGGCTTGGTGCTACTTGTCACGCACGTTCCATCGGCGCCCGTGAAATTCGATAACATATCGCCGTAATCGTTCGTTATCAAGTCGGTGTAACCAGTAACCAGCAGCGGCGCGTTGCCAATGTTCAAGACCGTGGCGGTCGCCGAAGCGGACGTAGCGGGCGGAGTGATAGGCAAGCTGAGGGTAGCGGTGGCGCTGACCAGCGTCACATGGGACCCGCCGGTCGGCGTCACATACACATTGCCCGAACGATCGAGCGCGACGGACGATGAACTGGTCACGTCCGAGGCGACCGCGGTCTTTCTGGCCGCAGATAGGGCGCCGCGCGTGAAGGGAATCCGCGAGGTTCCACTGGTCGTTGAAACATAGACGGCCCCGGAAGGATCAGTAGCCAAACCGGTAGTGCCGCTCATAGGGGGCGATAAGGTGACCGGCAGGGTTGTGGGGGTTAAGGAACTGATGGGCGCGCTGACGCCGCCGGCAATCTCAAAGAGTTTGGTGCCGTCGACGATATAGAGATTGTTGCTCGAATCGACGGCCACGGCAGAGGGTGCCGTAAACCCGGCGGTGAGCATGGTTACTGACTGGGCCAAGGTGCCGTCGCTGAAATCACCGATGCCGGCCAGCTTTACCACCCGTCCTTTGCTGGGGTCGGCGACGTAGAGATCACCCAAACCATCCGCGGCCAGATTCAGGCCGCTGGTGCCCAGACCGCTGACCAGCGTCACCTGGCCTGCCGCGTTCAGACCGCTGGGGCCGAAGGGTACCTCGTAGACGGTGCCATTGCTACTATCGGCGATAAAGACATTGCCCGCGCCATCGACGGCTACGCCGGTGGGAGAGGTCAATGAGGTGCCGATGGAGACGGGGGTGCTGGAGCCTGCCGCATACTCAAGAACTTTGCCCAGGCCCGGATCGGCAACGTAGACATTGTCCAAAGCATCCGCGGCCACCTGGGACGGCGTCTTTAGAGTTGACCCAATGGTGGTTTCCAAACTCGGAGACGTTTGCGGGATCGGGCCGGTTCCGGTGCCGTGCAGCAGCATGGAGGCCAAAATGTTGTTGTTGCCGTCGAGCATAAGCAACTTGGCCGAGGCGCTCCCCACCGCGACCGGGGTATAAGCCACACTTACGAAACAAGTCTGTTGGGCGGTGTAGGTCGTCAGCGTCTTCGTCGTCGCGCCGGTCGTCGTGATGGAGGCGCAGTATCCACTGGGGGCGCCGGTGCCGCTATATGTTGCGATGGCAAACTCGGGTGTCGCCATACCGGCTTCCACAATGGCGAAAGTCGCCGGCGTAACGCTGGCGTTGAAGCTGAAGTCCACGGGCACGGCCGTAGCCGTCGCTGTCCCTAACGGAGAAGAGCCCAATTCTGCGTGACCGATTCCGATGGTAGCTATATCCGCCAGACCGTTGTTCTGTTTCTGGGTGGTTGGAACATCAAGGAGCTTGCGCGCCGGGTCGATGGCGACCTCGCCCTGCGCGGGCACGGGAGTCAATAGGACCGATGCCGAAGTGTTAGGAAACTCGCCCGCACCCTTCGCAGCGGGAACCATAAAGACGCCGTCGGTCCCATCGCTGATGTAGAGGTTACCCGCCGCGTCTGTGATCACACCCGTCACATTGGGCAGGGTGGGATCGACACGGGTAAGGGCAGAGTCCGAGGCAACGCCGGTGGAGCCGGAGGGAACTTCGTAGACGCCGACCTTGCCCCCGGTACTTTCGACAAAGTAGACATTGCCGTACTGATCGACTGCGATCGAAATGGCAGGCTGCGTCAACGTCTTAATGATCGCGGTTGACGGAGTCGTGGTAGTACAGAGCGAACTGCTGGTGCAGTCGGCTACCGGGCTGGTCCAAGCGCCGCTGACGGGCAGACTAAAGATGCCATTACCGCTGTTCTGGGTGCCGATCAGCAGGGAATTCGCGTAAGTGCCCTGACCGATCGCAAGTCCATAAGGCGCGAAAAAGCCTGCGGAAAAGGGGGTATACGCAGACGACTCAGCGAAAGCGGGGGCAGTTGGCGGGCTAGTGAACGCTCCCGTGTTCCCATTGGAAGTGAAGTCGTAATTGCAATACGAGGAAGCTGTGTTCGCTGTGACGTTTGTATATTGGCTTGGGACAAGGCCAGTGGGGCCCAAACCCAGCGTCGACGCCAGCAGAGGCCAGAGGCTGGCAGCCGAGCCGTAGGGATACATGAGCAAACAATTGTTATCGTTACCCTCAATGTAGAGGTTATTGCCCGGATCGATTAAGATGCCCGGATTCCCTCCGCCCAGACCATTATTCATGCCACCTTGAGGAACCAGCGTTACGACCGCACCCGCTGCGGAAACCTCGTAAACGCCCGCCTGTCCGAAGTCCATGATGATCCAGTTGCCGTTCGAATCGATCGCGGTCTGCTGGATGGCGCCCCATCCGGTTGGATGGGTTATGCCTACGGGAGCACTCGCGGTCACTGGCGGCGGAGTTTGACCCATGCCGGCTCCGGCCAGGCATAGGCTAAACAGGATCAGCGTAAATACAATTCCGGCGAGCCGGCGCAGTGCAGTGAACGACGTGGTGGCCATTCCATTCCTCCCCCAAAAACTCATATCTATCCGCGAGCGGCTTCTCTTCTCGCGGCTCGAGGCTACCTTTTGCTGCTCGCTTTCCGGGAGCTGCCTCCAGGTCCCGGAAAGTACAATTTCTGTCCCGCCGTTGGGTAACCTCAATGGACCGTCACCGGCAGGGTGAACAGCGGCGTAGTCAACGAAACCTGCTGCAAGTTAGACGGGCTGTAGCTGATGATCTGCACGGCATAGGTTCCCGTCGGCGTAGCCACAATGGGCGCAGAAGGCGGCGTTGAGTATCCCGAGTTGGTGCACGAAGTCATGGCCATGAATGCGCCCAAAAACACTACGGCCAGACAAATCGTGGTCAGGTAGTGATTGAGTCTCTTGCGTCCGGCGATCACTCCCATCAGACCAAACCCAAACAGCGCGGCCAGCGCCCAGGGCTCATGCCGATCGAGGGCGCCGCTGTTAACGGGCACGTTGGAGCTGATGGTGACCACGATGGTGGACGGCGTGGCACCGTTGTCGCCTACGTCTACGGTCCCGGCGCCGGCATTTGGATAGGCAAATGTGCACTCCGAGTATTGGGGCAAAGTGGCCGAGATGCACTGCAGGCTGACGCCGCCTGAAAGGTTGAACCCTACCAGCGGCATCAGACTGAGAGTCACCGTGACTGGCGTTCCTGCCGCGGTGCTTAGCGAAGATGGCGTGGCCGTGATCTCAACACTCGGATCAATCACCTGGAAGGTGGGTATCGTGACGGTCGCACTGTTGAAGTTCTGATCGCCGTTGTACGTCGCGGTAATGGTGTAAACACCGAGGGGAAGATTGACCAACGAGAAGTTGGCGGTTCCATTGGAGGTCAGCGGGTTTTGTGTCTGGGTCGGGTCGACCGGCTTTGCACCCGTCAGGAAGCTCACTGATCCGGTGGGCTGTCCGAGAGCCGCGGTCACTGAACCGGTAAACCACGTGCTGGTGACTACCTGGACAAAGTAGGTGCCCAGGTAGGACGTAACGAAATCCGGGTTGGGCGTGCAGTTGGTCGCGGTCCACGACGGGCAACCCTCGGTACCTGGGGGTCCCACGACGAAGGTTGGCGTCGCCTTGGTAATGGTGAACGACGATGAGTAGGCGCTGCCTGCGAAACAGGACGAGCCCGCAGGCGAGCACGAGCCCACCGTGGAGCCCGGCGTGCCTTCGCCGCCGTAGGTCGCGAGCAGATTGTATGAACCGCCCGACAAATTGCTCAATTGGAATGTGGCTGAGCCGGAGCTGTTCAGGGTTGCAGTCTGCTGTTGCTGGGCAACACCGCTGCCGGGAACCTTGAGGATCACCGAGCCCTGCGGCGTACCCGCGGTTGAGGTCACCGTCACTTTGACTGTCTGGCACCCCGGATAGACCGAACCGGCGCACCCCGTACCGGTGGTGTTGGCCACAATGGTCGCCGTCATGCTGGTGCCAAACCGAAAATCCTGGACGATGTTGGCCGAGAGCGCAATATTCAACCCGGAAGCCGTGTTCGCAGCATTGCTCGCGACGGTGACGGATGCGTTGGCCTGACCGATGCCGGCAGGCGGGGTATCTGCGTCTAATAGCTCCAACCCGAGATAGCACCAATTTCCCGGTGAGACACCGGTCGAGGAGCTACAGGCGGGCGAGTTTAATTCGGCCGCTTGCAAAATCGTGTACTCGCCTGCGTACGCTGCTCCGCTGGTTGTGATGGTGTCGATACCACTGTTGGGGAAAAATGCGCCCAGCGTCAATGGCGAGTTGCCGAGGTTGAACAACTGCGCATCGGCTTCATAGGGCACCGCCGGAGTGGTCTCCTGGTTGAGGAAAGTATTCAAGTTGATGGCGCCGTTAATGCTGAGTAGCGACAGACCCGCGCTCGAGCCGGAGCCGTAATCGGCATAAGCGTTCTCCGATCCATCCAAAGCCACGCCGAACGGTGCCTGGGAGCTGCCGGAGCCGAAGCCGCCGGCCACCAAAACTTCAGAGTTCACACTCAGGCCGGAAGAGGTGGACGTGACCTGGTAAGGGATCCACAGCACGCCGCTGGCGCCGGCTACAAACACGGAGCCCGAGGGATCGATGGCCAGCCCGGTCACACCCGCCGGCAGCTTGCTGGTGACCTCTGTGACGCCTCCAAAAGGCATCGTGATCTCCCACAGGTTGGTTCCATCGGCCACCCACACGTTCCCGGAATTGTCTGTGGCGATAGCAGACGGTCCGGTGAAGCCGGCGCTGCTCCCCAAAGTTAGCAGCGAGGTTTGCAGTAGAAGAGCAGCCTGCGGGTTCGAGATCTCGACCACTTGCTTGTTGGCCTGATCCGCCACAAGAACATCTCCCCAGGCGTCTACAGCCAGGTTCAGCTGGTTGCCCAGACCGCTGGCGATCTTGGTCTGCTGCGACGTTTGCAACTGGCCACTGATATAGGGAATCTCGTAAACATTGCCGGCGTCGCCGATATAGAGATCGCCCGCCAAGTCAACAGCCACGCCGGTGGGCGACGAAAGGCCGGTTCCCAGGGACTTTGTGGGCGAGGTCGCCGCGGTGGTTCCCGCAGCATAGAATTCGATCGCCTTCAGGCCGGCATCGGCCACATACGTGTTTCCCAGCACATCAACCGCCACTTGCCTGGGCTGGCTCAAACCCGCCGAAGCGATGGAGGTCGTCGTCGGCGTTGTCAGGTTGGAAATCGCCGCCCCTTGTCCCACGCCGCTCAGGTACACGTTGCTCCCGGAGATGACTTTGCCGCTGGAGTTGAGCATCTGCGCTTCGCTTCCCACGGGACTCGGCCCTTGCGTATTCAGCTGCAAATACAGAGCGCACCAACTGTAGTCCGAAGTGGGGTTGCTTACCGTTTCCTCGGTCGCATTCCAGGCAGGATAGGTTGTGCCCGCCGTGCAGGCCGGCACCGATGTGAAACTGGCGCTCGTAGGTATGTTGCCGGGAGTCGGGTTGGGAACCACCTTGAAGTGGCTACCACCCTGGCCGAGGCTAAAGCTGGCCGGGGTTACAGGCGCGTTGAAGGAGTAATATACCGTCGAATACGGCGCCAATTTCACCGTTGCCGAAGTGGCGCCGCTCGCGGCCGCGGGGAGATATCCCGGCATCGTAGCAACTGTGGGGATGGTGATCGAGAATTGGGTGCTGCTCAGGGGTATGGTGGTGCTTGCTCCGAGCACGTAAAAGCTGAGACCGTTGAGTGGGTACAGGGGGTCGCTCGAGCTAGCCACTGAGAACGTGACCACCTGGTTTTCTGTGAAGGAGTTGTTCGCGGTCAGAGTTACCGTGCCACCCGCTGCTATTACCGAGTAAGCTGTGACCGGCACCGGGGTCCCACTTACCGTCGCAGACGCAAGGTTGGCCATACCCGGCTTCCAAATCACCATTTGCTCTGTCAGACAGGTGGCGTCGATGGTTTGGTTGCTGGTGGTGTCGCAGGCGGGGGCCACCGTACCCGTGGGTGTCCAGTTCGAACTGTTCCCGGTTGCAATCCAGATGAATCCCCTGGGGTCGACAAGAGGCTGTTCCTTCGCCGTGACCGGCGCGACCATTACCGTATCGTTCCAGTTCAGGTTGGGAATGGTGGGCGTGCCCTCGTTGGGAATCATGAACAAGCCGTCAACATATCCCGAGTAGCCCGATTGATTCGCGCTGGCGAAGTACAGGTTGCCGTGCGCATCCAAAGTAATTCCGCCAACGCCGGTGAATTCGTTCGAGTTGCCTATGGGCGGCGTCTGAGTCGCCTCGGATCCGTTTCCGCTGGCGACAATGTTGTTCATGCCGGCAGGAATTTCTAGAATCCCCGTAACTCTCTCATTTACCGGAGTCGGGTAGATGTTCTCGACGTAGTAGAGGTTCCCAGCCAGATCGACCGCGATGGTGGCGGCAAAAGCCTCCAGGCCGGTGATGAGGGGCGTGATATTGCTCCACGTGCCCGTCGCCACGTCCAGGCTCATCGAGTAGATCGACAACGTTCCGGAGGAAGTGCTGAAATAAACCGTGTCGGTGCCTGGCTGACCGCTGGGAACGATATAAATGACCTGCGGCTTGAGCGTCGTAGTATTGCCGCCAACGGTGATGCTGGGGGTGGGGCTCCAGGCGTCGCCGGCGGCGAAGTCCCAGGAGTTCGTGGCCGCAGTGTAGGGCACGCGGCAGAACTCGGCGATTCCGCTATAGCGGTTGGTGACGTAAAGATTGTTTCCGGAGTCGAAGGCGATGCCCCCGTTCCAGTACGACCCGGTGGTTTCCAGGCTCGAGCAATTGTTTGACCCTTCTGAGCCTGTCCCCGGGCCTACGACAACGGTCGGCTGCGACGAGCCAGGGGCGAGCTGATAAATGTAGCTGTTCGCGGAGTCCAGAAAGAGGACATTCCCGTTGGGCGCGATCGCCATCGAGTAGATCTGGTTCCAATCGCCGCTGGCGCCGTGGCTAAAAGGGATGACCGAGCCACCCAGTACAGGAGGAGGGTTCCCCGGCGTGAATTTAATCGGCAACTGAGCCATGCCCGTGCTCCCCATCAGCAGACCGGTTACCAAAGCCAGGCACGCAATCCGTGCAACCCGAAAAGAGATGACAGAAGAGTCGATGTTCATAATGTTGCCTCCCAACCTCTAATCCAACCTTCCTGTTCGAACGGCTTGCAGGGTGAATGTTCCCCATGCTGCCGACAGGCGCCGCCCTTTTTCTCAATCCCTCAGTGGTCCTGCGCCGGGGGGCTTGCGGCGCCTAAGCTGAGGTGGTGCTCAGAAAAAACCGGTTAGAACTTATACTTCGCCTCGACCTCAACCAGCCGGTTCCCGACCTTGATGTCCGCTACGCCGAAGTTCGGGTATACGAGCACATTGTTGGTCAGCGCCTGTCCCGCCGTTGCGTTGCTAAAGCTGAGCGTCAGGTTGTTGGTGTTCTGCTGGTTAAAGCTGACTAATGGATGGTTCAGAAAGTTGAAAGCGGCCATCCGGATTTCCAGACTCTGACCCTCATGCAGGGCGAACGTCTTGAGCACGGTTACATCGTGATCCATGTAGTACGGACCGTGGATGTAGGGCATCCGGTACACCCCATTACTCCCGGGTAAGGGTATCCCGAAGGCCGTCGGGTTGAGGAATTGATGGGTCTTCAGCCCGCTCTTTGGATTACCGGGAAGCGTCGGCAATAACTGCACGTCGGGCGTGCCTAGCCAGACTGTGGTGTTCACATTTTCGACGCACTCGTATTGGCCGTTGACCGGTTGGACCTGATACTCGTATCTGCAGTTCGAGGTACCGCTCGCCGCGCCCTGGTTTCCATACGGGACGGCTACCGGCAATATCCCACCCCCGCCCGGGAAGCCGAAACTCTCACCGTTTTCCGACGCCAAAGGGAATCCGCTGGACAGGGTCGAAATTCCCGAAATCTGCCATCCATTGGCAATCTCTGAGACGAACCGGGCCGAGCCCTTGTAGCGCTTCCCGAGGGAAACCAGATAATGGACGTTGAACGTCTGCGAGCGGTCCCACGACACCGGGTTGTAATCGTTGCGCAGGTTGACCGGATCGGCAATGTTGTTGTTCCAGGACGACGCAGTCGCCAGGTTTTTGGCGAAGGTATAGTTTGCACCATAGGTCACCATACCCGACTGCTTGTTCCATTGCGCCTGCAAGCTGTTGTAATTCGAGTAGAAGTTGTGCTTGAGCACGTAGATGTGCTGGTAGAACGGGTACGGACGGAACCAGTCCTGTTCCGGGGTGCTCATATCACCAATGCCCTGGGTCTGAGGGTCGGCTAAGGTGAGCATGGTCGGCGGTATGGTGGTAAGGTTGGCGCCAAGCAGACTATCCGGAGTCCCGTTTTGAACGGTCATGTTGGGGTTATTGTTGGCCGGGCAGCCGGTCTCAATACCGCAGATGACATTGATGTCTGAGGCTTCGTTGTAACTGCTGCCGTTGGCATTAAAGGAGCCGAGACTGACGTTTTGGCTGCCGACGTAGGACAGTTGCATGATCGAGTGCCAAGGCAAACGCTGGTCCACTGCCCCGCTGAACTGGTAATAGATTGGGCGCTGATTGTCCGAGGGTGACAGCGTATAAACGTTGAAATCGGGAGGATTTTGCGGCGTCTCGCTGTCAATCTGATTAAAGGTTAAAGTTCCCACCAGTTGGCTGGTTTTGTAATTCTGGGCTGTGGCCGCCGCCAGGGCGGAGGGGTTGAACTGTTCCTGGTTCCGGTAGATGCCCCAGCCGCCGCGGAGGATTGTCTTCTCGGTCCCGAAAACATCCCAGGAAGCGCCCACGCGTGGCGTGAAGTAGACCATCTGCGGCGAGTTGACGGAGTTCGAGACGCCCGTTTTCTGTGAATACCAGGTGATGCCCGGCATGGTTCCGCTGGAGCAGTTGAGACGGGTGTAGCCACTGCACTGCTTGGCGTAGAGGCTGTCGGAGAACGTCGCCAAACCGTTGTTGTGCTTGTCGAACCATGGGCCGAGGTGCTCGATGCGCGCTCCCAGAATGATGCTCAGACGATGAATCTTCCAGGAATCGTTGATGTACCCGGCCACGGTGGTGTACCGCATGTCGACCAGGGGCGTAAAGTTGGTCTGATTCCAGGTGTCGGCATAACCCTCGTACATCATGGCCGTGGGGTTGAAGCAACTGCCCAGGTAATTGACTCCCGAGTTGCGCAGGGTGCCCTGGGTGCTGGGATTCCTGCAAGAGGTATATTGCGACGAGAAAAAGGGTACCTGGCCGTATTCGAAGTAGCCGTTGGAGGGGTTGTCAGAGAATTGGCCCTGCGGATAGGCATTGGAGGTATCGGCGATCCCGTTGTAGGTCCCCGTCTCCCAATAGGCGCCGAACTGCAAGTAGTGGTTCCTCAACTGCCAACTGAAATCGTCCTGCAGAATGGGGTCGGTCTTCTTGGTGTGTACCTGGTTATTGTAGAACCCGCCGGGCATCACCAGATTCGGGTAACCGTTGCCGTTAAGGCCGGTGATGCCAGGGATCGAAAGATCGCCACCATTCTTGTACATTCCCAGATAATTGAAGTTGTTGCCGATGTTGTACGGGCAGCCACCTGACGCACGTTCCGCGGCATTGCTGCAGTTGTAATAGCTCATGTCGTAGCGGTCGACGGCTTTCGGGTTGCCCATCCTGCCGGGCAGGGCCACCAACGAGAGGGACGCGGAAAATGCGTTATTCATCGTGGCGCCAAAAGGACGCGTGTAGCGCACCGAGAAAATGTTCGAGATATCGCCCGTAGTGATGCCACCGGGATAGGGCATGGCGCCCGATGGGAATGACTGGTTCAAACCCACCGGATCCTGGTCAATCTCTTTCTGGAGTCCGTAAACGAGAAACAGCTTGTTTTTGTCATTAATGTCGTAGTCCAGCGTGGCTTTGAACTGTTCGCCATTCTGTTGCTGAATTACCTGCTGGATGTAGTTGTAGCCAAACGGGTTGGAAAAGGGATCGGCATTGGGCAACGGGAACCAGTTCACCATCGCTACGCCGGAGGGATTGGCATAGGGTTGAGCATTGTAGCTAGCAATTTGGACTCCATTGGGAAGGTAGTTGTTCGAGTTGCACATCGCCTGAATGGAGTTGGGATTGGCGAGGCCGTCCGGGCGCGCGCCGCAAAGCTCGGCGCTGAGCGATGTGGGGCTGAAATCCCCCTGCCGTTCCGACATGGTGGGCACCCAGCCCGAGATGGCCTGCTTGTTGGCTTCAAAGCTCTGGTTGTAGTATTCGAACCCGGCGAAGAAGAATAGCTTGTTGCGAAGGCCGTCGAGATTCGCGAAGGGCACAATGCGATGAAGGAGCGGGACGAGCGGACCATCGAACTGGCCCCCAGGGTAGTAGTACGACCCCGGCGGCCGGGACTGGAGCAAGAAATTGTCGTACCAGTCGTTGGCGTTCAGTTCTGTATTCCGGGCAGCCATGTAGGCCTCGCCGTGAAAAGAAGACCCGCCCACCTTGCTTTCTGCGCTGATGACCGTAGGACCCTTGGCGTATTGGGCGCCGAAGGTGGAGTCGTTGACCGTCTCCGATTGCACCATCTCGATGTTGATCGTCTGCACCGAACCGGAGTTGGAGGCGATGTCGGTCAGGGAGACGCCATCCGTGAGCAGGGCAGTGCCGGTCACACCTGTGCCATTGGCCGAAAATGAACCCGTGGAGCCGCTGAGACCCACCACCGCGGTGTTGCCTCCCGGCCGGTTGAAGAGGCCCTGGTCACCCGTGGACATGGCAAAGCCAGGCAACATGCGCACCAGTTCGGTGGCGTCGCGGCCGACCACGCTGAGCGTATTCAGCTCTTCGGAGCTAATCGTCGTGCTTTGCGCCGCGGTGTCCAGATAGGCCAATCCGGTTTCGGTGGTGGCCTCAACCGTCACTTCCGCCGAGGCTGCTCCGACCTGCATCCGGATATTGGTAAAGCTGAGTTGCTGTCCAGCGTGCACCTCGAACGCGTCCTGTTGCCACGCCTCAAAGCCGGCAGCCGAAATATTGAAGCTATAGGTGCCAGGAGTGAGTTCGGAGAACGCGAATGCGCCCACGCTGTTGCTGGTCCTGGAACTCTGCGTTCCGTTTGCCGTGTTGGTCAACATGACGGCGGCTTTCGGAATGACGGCGCCCGCCGAGTCTTCGACGATGCCGGTCACGTTGCCTGTCGCTTGCCCATAAAGCGTGAAGGGCGCCAGCAGGAACACTGCACTCAGCGACACCAGCAAAGAAGCAGTCGGCCTGATCCTTGAAAAGAACTTCATATTAGTCCCCCCGTCGGCTTCGTTCCGTTTCCGTCATCGGGACCTGGCTCGGACCTGGCAAACCGCACGAAAGCATTTAGCGCATCAGCACAGACGCTACGTAAACGAGCTGATTTAGATGACTAGATATCTCTAGTCTTGAGGTGAGGGTAAGTCAAGCAAATCCTTCGGGTGTTTAACTAAATTGGATTTAACAAATTCGTTCGATACCGGAGCCCTCGTTTTAGTCCACTCAGAGGGAGAGAAACAAGGTCTCGCCGCACTTCATCACCCCTGGGCGGCCGATGGAGAATGGCTACATCGAAAGCTTGCATGGCAAGCTCCGCGAGGAATGCTTGAACGAGCACTGTTTCCTGAATCGGGACGATGCACGAGAGGCGATCGAATGCCGGCGGATCGATTACAACCAGCTACGCCCACACAGCGGTTTGGGCTATTTGACCCCCGCGGAGTTTGCGACCGGCCATGCAAGCAGGCACCAAGCGCTTTTCACATTTACACAGCCTCGGCGGCGGCTGCGAGCAGAGTCCGCAGCTAAACTGAAACCTGAGAGCTCTGACTTACGCGGACCAAATGAAGGGGGCAGTTCACGGGCGGTGAATTCGTCCGCTGGCGAAACGTATTCTTGAAAAACGCTGGAGTAAGAACCCCACGACAATAATTGATTTAGTTAATGAAGAATTAGTTATTTACAGGAATAGTTTTGTGTGTATTATTGCGGTGCGCTGCGATCTGCGATTTCATTGGCGCCCAAATCGGGCCGGCATGAGCAGTAATTCGCAAACGCAAGGGAGAGCACATGATATCTCAAGTGTTTCGGCCATCAATCAGGATTGCGGCCTATGCGCTAGTGTCCGCATTTTCCGTCGCGACCCTGGCGGGTTGTAGCGCGGACGCCAACTTCACCCCCGGCGTCATGGAATCGGATACAACCGTCGCGGCTCTTGGCGGAATGGTGCGTGGAGGTCCGAACCCGGTCTCGGGTGCGGTCGTTACGCTCTATGCAACAAACTCAGTTGCGTCCCCCGGCGCCGGCAACAACTACGGTTATGGCCAGCCTGGAACCCAGCTGGCTCAGGCTACCACGAGCAGCACTGGCAGCTTTACGTTTTCCAGTCCCGGTACCTGCACTGCTGGACAGCAGGCTTATATCGTGTCATCCGGCGGAAATACCGGCGCCAACTCCGCGAACGCCGATGCGCTGCTGATGGCCGCAATCGGACCCTGCTCCTCGCTTACCTCGAGTAGCTTCATCATCATCAATGAGCCCAGCACCATTGCCGCGGCCTACGCGCTTGGCCAATTCATGACTATAGGAGGCACCACGACGGGGACTTCGTCTCCGAGGGTGAACATCAGCGCGCCGACCAACAACAACGCCGCCATTGGGAGCTGCACGCTCACGAGCGGACAAACGACGAGTTGCGTGGCCGCCGGCCTGGCGCACGCCTTCCTGAATGCGGCCAACCTGGTGAATGCGGTGGGAACGACAACAACGCCGCCCAGCGGGCAACCCTATACCGTTCTAAAGACCAACTCCTCGGGAGTCGTGCCGCAGTCGCTCATCAACACGCTGGCCAACTCGGTTGAGGCCTGCATCAACTCCTCGGGGGCCGGCAGCTCTGCCTGCACTACCCTGATGAGCGACACCCAGCCGCTGGCATCGCTGATCTCACCACAGCCTGCGGCGCCCACCAACACCCTGCAAGCCCTGATTGACCTGGCCGAGTACCCGCAACCCGCCATCCTTCCAGGCACTACCAACGCCAACACCAACCCTGCGGGCATCTATGGCATTGGCTCGTCGATCGGCTACTATGTGCCCTCCCTCGCCAGCGCGCCGACTGACTTCACTCTCGCCATCAACTACCCCGGCACAAATGGCACCGCATTCACCGCTCCGTGGAACGTTACCACGGACATTAATGACAATATTTACGTGGCCGATGCGCTCGGCACGAGCCTCGGCACAAGGGTCGAAAGCATCACGTCCAATGGAACGCCGAGGTGGGTCTTTACCAGCACCGATGGCGTTACAGACGGTCCCGGTAGCGCCGCCGCGCGAATGGGCATGGCGACCGACACCACGGGTCATTTGTATGTGACGACGGCACCCGAACTCTACCAGCTCAACGCGGCAACTGGCGCGTCGATCCTGGCCGCTGCCACGCCGAGCGGCGACAGCGCTCACGATGTGGCCGTAGACCAGAACAACAATGCCTTCGCCACGATGTATGCCGGCTCGACCGGCAGCTTGATTCAGGAACTCGCCTCGGGCACATCTTCGTGGACCAATCTTCAGGTGGCCGGTGCGAATTTCACGGCGAATACTCTCGGATACATCACCATTGACAACGCGGGCGATATTTACGCCAGCTTCGGCGGCACCTGCCCAGCCGCACCCACCAACTGCCAAGTGCTCTATTTCAACAATTCGGGTACTGTGACAGCGCCCGTTTACAGCGCACCCATTCCACTTCCCCAGGGCGCCGACCAATACGAAGCCACACCCTTGATTGACGAAGCTGGAAACGCGTGGCTTGTAGACTCGCACGCACTTTGGGAGTGGACGGGGACGGTAACAGCAGGTGTTGGGGCCACGACCAACCCCGTTCTCACACCCTGGGATGGCGGTGCAGTCCGTCAAGCGGCCATGGATGGAGACAATAAAATCGCCTTCTCCGTCGCCAGCGGTGGCTCCGGCTACGTTGCTCTGTGGTATCCCACAGGCTCGAACCTGGCAAATGCGTGGCTCAACCTCACTCCATGTTGCCAAACTGCCACCGCAACGGCTCCGGGCACCATTATTGACAACGCGGGGCGCGGTATCACTGTCGACGACACAGGAAGCATTTGGGAAACCTTCACCAGCGGGCCTACCAATGTGTTGCAGATCCTGGGGCCCGGCGCTCCGACGTGGGGCCAGCCTTCCTGGGGTCACGTCGGCTTGCTTCTTGGCTCCCAGCGCCCATTTTGACCATCAGACCTCGGAGAACCCGGTTGGATTCCAGTTCACGGACTGGAATCGACCTGGGACTCCAGGGCGCAGCGCAACACGGCTTCTTGTGAATCGGTTCCGGAACATTTGAAAGGCCGGCAGAAAGAAACACCGAATGACTTTTGATCGACGTGAGGACTTGGAGTTCTCAGAATGGAGTGGATAAGAGATGAATAAGTTTGTTCGTATGGCTATGGTGGGAATAGCGGTGATGGCCGTTCCTATGTTTGCCCGCGCGCAGACCGGATGCACCGACTCTCCGGAGAATCCGACCGTAGTGCTGGCGCTGGTCGCCTCCGCCGGCGCTATGTTTTCCGCGGCACGCACCCGCTACAGAGCGCGCAGAAACTCTGGCAAGTAAGAACCGCCGGACCGGATCGCCCGGCTTCGCGCAGTCCCCGGGGATTGCGCAGGCGTATCCTTAATGCAGAGTATGGTGTCTGGATTATGCACTGGCAGGAATAACGGTGAAGACACGATGTGTCTTCACCGTTATTCTTGTTGAAGAGTACTTTTTTTCGTGCCTGTTGCTTTGCACAGACATCTTTCAGCGGACGATTCTTCGAGGTTTTCTTTCATGCAGCTTCGACTTTTCAGCGTATCGTTCAGCGCTGTTCTGGCGATGTTGGGAGCTGGTGTGTCGGCGAGCTCTCTAACCGGCTGCTCCTCGGCCGTTGTCAGCTCGCACAGTGGCACCGGCGGCTATGAAGGACCGGGTTTCAGCGGCAAGGCGCTGGTTGGTCAACAGCCTCTGATCGGAGCTTCGGTTGAGTTGTATGCCGCGGGCACCAGCGGCAACGGCACAAACGGTGCAGGGCTGCTCTCGAACGCACTGACTACCGACAGCACAGGAGCGTTTTCAGTTCCGGCGGGGTACGACTGCCCCTCGGCGGATTCCCAAATCTACCTGGTGGCGCGCGGCGGCAAGCCGGGACCGGCAGCTTCGGCGGACAATAGTTCCATTGCGCTGCTCACGGCTCTGGGAGCCTGCAATGAGGCGGGCTCGGCAAGTCCGGTCGTGATCAACGAGGTCACTACGGCGGCCGCTGTGTATGCGCTGGCACAGTTTCTCTCGGCTGGAGGCAACCTGGGTGCAAGTTCCACCAATACGGTTGGCCTGAAGAATGCTGTTGCCACCGCCCAGGCGCTGGCAAACATCTCTACAGGAAGCAGTCCAGCGGTGACGTTTGCCGCCAACGGCAGTTCTCCCGCTCCGAAAATCGACACGCTGGCCAATCTGCTGAACTCCTGCGCCTCCGCGACCGCCGGCGGAAGGACGTGCAGCGGACTGTTTTCAGCAACGGCCACATCGAGCGGTACGCCCGTCAATACTCTGGACGCCGCGCTGAACCTGGCGCGCAACCCGGCCCAGAATGTCGCCACGCTGTACGCCCTGGCGTCAGCGGATTCCACCTTTGCCCCGGCGTTGACGGCGCAGCCCTCCGACTGGACGCTCTTTATCAATTACACGGGGGGCGGAATGAACAGTCCGACGACGGTGGGGGTGGACGGCACGGGTAATATCTGGGTTGCCAGCTATGTCAACTCCGCATCCGTGTTCTCTCCGATGGGCGCGCCGCTGTTTGCGCAGGGGATTACCGGGTCGGGGTTGGGCTACTCCTTCGGCCTGGCAGTGGATGCCAACAACAACGCCTGGATCACCAATTTTCCAAGTCCGTACGCAGCGGGAAACTCCGTCAGCGTCTTCAATATCAACGGCGAGTCAGTGGCGGGAAGCACCGGCTATGCGGCCGGTGCGGATAGCTTTCCAACTGCAGTGGCCATCGACACGGATGGTTCGGCCTGGGTTGTGGATTGGGGCGATTCGCAAATGACGCATCTTTCCAGTTCGGGCCAGCCTCTCTCCGGCGCCAACGGCTATTCTTCGGCGTTGCTGATCGATCCCGTGAATGCGGCGATCGACACGAGTCATAACGTCTGGGTCAGCAATCTGGGCGGCACCACGGTCACTCGCGTCACTCAGGATGGTAGCCAATTTACAAGTTATGACTGCTGCGTTGGGCCACAGGGGATCGCCATCGATCAGAGCGGCAATGTCTGGGTGACCAATTTCTACGGCAACAGTATCAGCGAGCTCTCCAGCGCAGGCGTGGTGCTTTCCGATGGCAGCTTTACCAGCGCCAGCCTTGTGCGTCCGCAAGCAATTGCCATCGACGGTGCGGGTACGGTGTGGATCTGCAATTACCGGGGCCCTTCTCTTACTGAACTCGCCGGAGCGGCGGCGGCTAATCCTGGAAGCGCTGTTTCACCGGCGGGAGGTCTGGGTGCAGATGCCGCCCTGATAGAGGCCTACTCGCTTGCGATCGATGCCAGTGGCAATCTTTGGGTCAGCAATAAAGGCAGCAATACCCTGACGCAGTTTGTCGGGTTGGCCGCGCCGGTACGGACCCCCCAGATCGGTCCTCCCGTGGCGCCTTGACAGGGTAAGTTAGGGAAGTGGTTAAGCCGAGTTTGGATGGGTTGATCCGCCACTTGCGCTCGCTCGTCACTCCACACAGCCAATCAGCAGGATTCGAAAAATCTGTCACTGCACAAACGTGGTGATGCTCGTCGCGGGAAGCGAGTAGGTGAATTGTCCGGCTGTCACGGTGACCGCCGGTTGTGGCACCAATCCGGCAGCGGTGTCGCTCTGGTATGGCGTCAAGGAGGTGACGGTTCCGTTGTTCAGCGTAAAGGACAGAGTCTGCGAGGATGATGTGCTGGTGTTGATGGCCACGATCACGTAGTGCTGTGTGTTCGATTGATCTTCGCCTGTGTATGCCGAGACATACACTCCGGAAATAGGATTCGCGGTCGCCGACGCGCGTACATAGCCCCGCTGGATGAACTTCGAGTACTGGCCCATTATCTCGCCCATCGCCATCACATTCCCGTTATCGTCGATCAGGCCGCAGGTGCCGGCGGCGGTTGCACAACTGCCGGTCGAGGCGCTGAAAGCTCCCCACCAGACATAAGCGTTATATTGGCCGTTGACCAGGGTGTCATGGATCGATACACCGTAGGGGTTCAAGGCTTGAGCGAACGTTAGTTGTGCTGTGCTCAAGGGCCCGTACTCGGTCATCCAGATTTCTTTCGGGCTGTCCCCCGCAGGAATGGAGTAGGGGGCGGAAGGCGGGCCTCCATAGATGTGGCCTCCAACGATGCTGACGCGACCCTGCGCATTCGTGTCGTTGAGAGTCGCTGCGGCATCGACCGGGTTGAAGACATCCGACTCCGGCATGATCAGCTTGGTGGAGAACTGGTCCGAGGTAACTGTGGCGGCGTAGCCAGCTACCCAGGCATCCATCTGGTCGGGCGTCCAAACGCACGATTCGTACGTGACGTTTTCTTCCGGTTCGTTCTGCATCGAAACCGCGTATAGACTGAAGCCGTTGGCGGTATCGAAAAACTTGACGAAATCCTCCAGGTAGCTGGCGTAGTTGCCATAGTCCAACGGATTCAGATAGCCGCCGCAGTAACCGGTTCCTTCGCTGCAACTGCTGTTGTATGACTGATTCCACGTTTCGCCCTGATCCGAGACACTGCTGCTGCCATTAAGCTTCCAGGCGGGCGGGGGCGACCACGGCGACGCAAAGACGATGGCATTCGGGTTGTTGGCAACAGCTTCCGCGCCGTTGGCAGCCTCTTGGTCCCATTGGTAGGTTTCGTATGGCATGTTGTAGGTGCCACCGCCCGACGCCGAGCCCTCGGGATCGATGCGCACGCGCAGGATACTGAGGTTGAGGCCGCTGGTTGGGCTGAACAGGGCCGTGGCCTCTGCTGAGTTCATTTGTCCAAGCCATACCGACGCTCCGCCAAAGCCGCGGATCTTTTGATACGTGGTTCCGAAGTCCACGGTCGCCGGCACCGGAGCGGGCTGATTCACGGTCACGTTCACTGATCCCGTCACCGTGGTGTAGTCCGTGGAATCTGACGGGGTAAAGATTACACTCTCGGGATCTGTCCCCGCACCCGGCGTCGCTCCCGGAGTTGCAAAGGCAAACGTGCCGCTGACCGAAGCCGTGCCTCCGGTCAGCGTCGACTGTGACAGGATCTGGCCCACAGTGATCGCGCTTGCCCTCGGCCACGCCGTCACCGTGGGCGTAACCTGGTTCACCGTCACAGTCACTGAGCCCGTTGCCGTGACGTAGTCCGTGGTATCTGTCGGCGTAAAGGTTATACGCTCGGTATCTGTCCCCGCGCTCGGCGCCAGTCCCGGAGTTGTAAAGGCAAACGTGCCGCTGACCGAAGCCGTGCCTCCGGTCAGCGTTGATGCTGACAGTTTCTGGCCGTAGGTGATCGTGCTCGCCGCCGGCAATTCCGTGATGACAGGCGTAGCCCGGTTGACCGTCAAGGTCACTGAGCCTGTCGCCGTGGCGTAGTCCGTGGTGTCCGTCGGCGTAAAGGTTACACTCTCGGTATCTGTCCCCGCCCCGGGCGTCGCTCCCGCAGTTGTCCATGCAAACGTACCGCTTACCGACCCCGTACCACCTGTCAGCGTCGACGCTGCCAGCGTCTGGCCGTAGGTGATCGCGCTGGCCCCCGGCAACGCCGTGATGGTAGGCGTCGTCTGCAGCACCACGGTCCAACTTGAGGGGGGCGCGGAAAGGATGGGTTGAAATGGCGAGGAAGCCGATGCCAAGCCAAGCAGGTTACTGAGGTTGATGGTCGGATTATTGAAGATGTCGGCCAAGGAGGTGGTGATTCCAGCGGGCGCGGAGCCACCCGAGGGTGTGGAATAGGCGAACAGGTAGCCGCAGGGGCTGCCGTCGTTTGCAACGCCGCCCGAGGTGTTGACGCAGGCCGCGAGGATGTCGGCCAGCGTGTCGATGAGCACAACGGGAACTGAGTAGCCGCTGGCGGGAACGCCGGGGGCCGAGCCCGTGGAAGTGCTTGCAAACTCCCCGGCCAGAACGAAGGCGTTGGCCAGGTTGCCGGCGTCGGATGTGCCGGAGCCTATGCCGGTTGGCGAGGAATAGTAGGGCCAAAGCGCGGCCATGGCCGCCACGGTAGTGACTTCGTTGACCAGGATGTAAGTGCTGGAACTCAGTTGCTGGCACTGGCCAAGTGCGGCAACCAGCACAATCGAGCTGTTGTTGACGTTTCCTGGGAGTCCGGGATTGCCGCCGGACGAGAGCAGATAGACCAGCGTAGTGGGTGTTGGGCAAGTGTAACTGCCGAAGGTGAATGTCCCATCGGACGCGGTAGTAGTGGAAGCGCCGGCGATCGGTGCTGCCGCAGAGCCGTCGCCGGTGGTCCCGACGGCGTACAACTGGACCGAGGCCAACGAGACGGGCTGTTGCCCTCCCCAGACCTTTCCGCGCATACCGCCGGCTAAGTTGGAAATGGTAGGCGTTGTTGGCGTATGTATGCTACCCCCACCACCGCCGCACCCTAAAAGCAGGGCCGTCACACTCACCAGCCACCAACACACACAAATCCGCACGACGATTTTCACTATGGATAATTGCCGCTGCAAGGGTTCCCCAATCTATCTAACGTGGTCCTTTGGTCTCTAACAAAAACCCGTAGCGCACGAACCGCGCCGCCTTTGAATGATCGAACCATAGTAAGTCAATTAACCTTGGGCACACAACGCAATTCTCCGGTGAATGCCGCTACCTATTCCAACGCGTACTCCCGGGGAGTAATATCCTGCTCTGCTGAGAAGGAGCGTTCGCATGTGGGATACCAGTTTGGCGAAGCTGTTTGCGGGGAACCCTAGGAGAGCGTGCCGAAATCTGATCCGTGTGGTGGCACTCTTCTCTGTGTGCCTTGGGTTCATCACGAAGGCCCATGCGCTGGGCGGGCCGAAGTATGTGACGGGGACACAGACAGCCGAAACGTTTCCGCTGGTGCAAAATGGAGCGGCCGCTCCGTTGGTTGTGGGCGCGGAGGACTGGCCGGGCGTGATCCGTGCCGTTGGTGACCTCGCAGAAGACGTCCAGAGAGTGACTGCTGAACTGCCAGCGGTGGTCCACGACCCCAAGGGACTGCACGGCGGAGACGTCGTGCTGATTGGCACCATCGGAAAGAGTTCGATCATCGACGACCTCATTCGCCGCCACAAACTGGATGTAACAGGCGTAGTGGGGAAGTGGGAATCGGCGGTGACAACGGTGGTCGACCGGCCAATGCCCGGAGTGTCGCGAGCGCTTGTGATCGCGGGCAGCGACAGACGGGGCACGATCTTCGGCGTGTATGACCTTTCGGAGCAGATCGGAGTTTCACCCTGGTACTGGTGGGCGGACGTCCGGGTGCCTCATCGGGCGGCGCTCTACGTCGAGCCGGGTTCGCATATTCTGGAAGAACCTGCGGTCAAGTATCGTGGCATGTTTTTGAACGATGAGGCTCCCGCACTCAGCGGCTGGGTCAACGAGAAGTATGGCGGATACAACAGCAAGTTTTATACCCACGTCTTTGAGCTTCTGCTTCGCCTGAAGGCGAACTTTTTGTGGCCGGCGATGTGGAACAGCTCGTTTGCGGCGGACGATCCTCTCAATGCCAAACTTGCCGATGAGTACGGCATCGTGATGAGCACGTCCCACGAAGAGCCGATGATGCGCGCCGAAAAGGAGTGGAAGCCTGCTGTGGACGGACCGTGGGACTACACGACAAATGCCACGCGAATCGACGAGTTTTGGCGCACCGGGATGGAACGCGACAAGAACTACGAAGAGGTCGTGACCCTGGGCATGCGCGGCGCGAACGACACGGCGATGTCGGCCACTACCAACACGGAACTGCTGGAGAAGGTCGTCGCCGACCAGCGGCAGATCCTCAGAGAGACGGTGAATCCGAACCTGTCCAAGGTGCCTCAGGTGTGGTGCCTGTATAAGGAAGTGCAGACTTACTACGAGAACGGTATGCGGGTGCCCGATGACGTCACGCTGCTTTGGTCGGATGATAACTGGGGCGATCTTCGCCGCCTGCCGACGGCCGAGGAGCGTAAGCGTTCAGGCGGCGCCGGAGTTTACTATCACTTCGACTATGTTGGCGGCCCTCGGAATTACAAGTGGCTGAATACCAATTACATCCCCAAGATACGGGAGCAAATGAACCTGGCGCTGAACTATGGAGCGGACAGGATCTGGGTAGTCAATGTGGGCGATCTTAAGCCAATGGAATTTCCAATCGAGTTTTTCCTGAGCATGGCACGCACTCCAAAACGGTGGGATAAGGACCACCTCGAGGAGTTCACCCGGGACTGGGCAGCGCGGGAGTTTGGCGAGGAGCATGCCACCGAGATTGCAAGCGCGATGGATGACTACACGCGCTACAACGCGAGGCGTAAGCCGGAGCTGATTGATTCGGCAACGTTCAGTCTGACCAACTACGGCGAGGCCGATCGGGTCGACCGCGATTGGCGGGACCTTTCAGCGAGAGTCGATAAGCTGGCGACAGAACTGCCCGAGGACGAGCGGGCATCCTTCTTTGAATTGGTGCAATATCCTGTCGATGCTTCGGCGACCGTAACGGAGATGTACATTGCCGCAGGACGAAATTCCCTGGATGCGCGGCTCGGTCACGCGCAGGCTAACAACGATGCGGCGGAGACCCGGAGACTCTTCACCAAAGATGCAGCGTTGAGCGACGAATACAACCACAAGCTGCTGAATGGCCGCTGGGACCACATGATGGACCAGACGCATATCGGGTACACAACCTGGCAGGAGCCGCAGCTCAATGCGATGCCCGCGGTGACCGAGGTCCAGATTCCGGAAGATGGGTTCCTGAGCCTTACCACCGAGGGAGGATCGGGCCTTCGACCGTCACTGGGAACACTTGACTCAGTGGCGCAGCAAACACGAGCCATTCAATTGTTCAATCGCGGGAAAGCTCCGGTGGGGTACCAGGTGACGACGAGTGCGCCGTGGATCGTGGTGGACCGCACCAGCGGAACGGTCGAGAGCGAACAGAGCATTGATGTCCATATCGATTGGAAGACGGCCCCGGCCGGAACTGCGCAGGGCTCGGTGACGGTCACTCCACACGGGGAATCGCCGCTCGTAGTCGGGCTGTCGACCTTTCGTGTTCCCGGCGTGACCCGAGAAAATGCCGAAGGGTTTGTCGAGAGCGATGGCTATATAGCGATCGAGGCCGCTGACACCACCGGGCGGGGGCAGGATGGTCCGGAGCACTGGGAAGAGCTTCCCGGATATGGCGAGACGCGCTCCGCAATGACCATATTTCCTGTTACATCCGCCAGCAATCCGAACTCGGCGGCGGATCTGGAATATCGCGTGTACCTCTATGATGAGGGCGAATTCACGATGCAGGCGGTGCTAGCGCCCACGTTGAACTTCGTTCCCGGACGGGGTCTTCGCTTCGCTGTCTCGGTCGACGATGGACAGCGTACGCTGGTCGACGCGTTGCAACACAATACGCAAACAGACTGGGAGACCGCGGTGAGTGACGGAGTGAAGAAAGTCTCCCTGCCCATCTCGATTCCGAAGGCCGGATACCACACCTTGAAGATTTGGGCTGTTGACCCAGGAGTGGTAGTGGAGCGCCTAATCGTGAGTCACGGTCCTTTGCGTCCGAGCTATCTCGGACCGCCCGAGAGCTTCCATGCGTATACCGGTCCGCAGCGGTCCACAACAGCATCCAGCACCGCGTTGGAAAGGAAAGAGCCTTGAATCCGCGCCGACTCTTCAAAAACTGTCTCCTTCCAGCAGCGCTCTTGCCGCTCATTTCGCTAATTATGGCGGCCCAGGCACCCGCAACGACGAATTCGTCGACGCACAGGTGAGGAGGATGAAAAGCGGGGTAGAATGGATAGAAGTTAATTTGACTACCGAACAAATACCTGTGATCGATGCCGCATGGCCGGGCCAGAATGGCTGCGACGTTGTTGAAGCATAAGTATTTGAGGGCTGGGCAGATCTGATCTGGGTACGGTCGCGCTTTCCCCAAGGCGACCAGGAGGTTAAAGTATGCTGCCAGAACAATGGGAAACATTCAAGCGTGCTGTGCGTCGCGAAAAGATCGACAAGATTCCCATGGCGCTGATCATTGATAGCCCGTGGATTCCCGGATACCTGGGCATCAAGCACTTGGACTACTTTCTCGACCCCGAACTTTGGTTTCAGTCCAATCTGAAGATCATGCGCGAGTTCCCTGACATCATTTTTATTCCCTCGTGGTGGATGGAATACGGGATGGCGGCGGAGCCCTCGATCCTGGGCTCTAAGATTAAATTCTGGCAGGACAATACGCCCAGCGAATATCACACCCTCTACCGGCTCGAGGATATCGACAGCTTCCCTGAGTACGAAGTGGAAGCCGACGGCTTTGCCGGCCTGACCTTGCACCGTATCGCCATGGCCCGACAACGCATTCTGGACGCCGGTTATATCCTGCCGATGGTCACCTCACGCGGGCCGCTCTGCACCGCCGGATTTGTACGCGGCACCACGGAGTTCATGATCGATCTGGTCGAAAACCCTAAAGGTGCGCACAAACTGATCGACCTGTGCACGCGCGTCATCATCGACTGGCTCAAAGCCCAGCAGAAAGTCATGGGCGACTCAGTCGAGAGCATTTTCATCCTTGACGATATTGTTGGGTTCATTAACGAGGAGCATTACCTGGAGTTCGCGCACCCTTACCTGAAGCGCATCTGCGACGCTTTTCCGAAGGACTGGGTCAAGCTTTACCACAACGACGCCGAAGTCGATGCCTGCCTCGACCACCTCCCCGATGCGGGCTTCAATGTTTTGAATTGGGGCAAGCAGAGGCACATTACCGAAGTGAAACGCCGCATCGGCGATCGAATGTGCCTGATGGGCAACGTCAACCCATTGGAGATCGCAGTTCGCGGGACGCCGGACGAAGTAAAAGACGAGACCCTCGAAGTGCTTGAAGGCTCAGGTGGCGAAGGGATCATTCTTTCGGTCGGCGGTGGCGTCAGCCCCGGAATGCCGCGCGAGAATGTTCTGGCCATGCTTGAGGCCCTCGAAGAATTCAACGGAAAGCGTGCCGGCGCCGCGGTTGCCAGTGGCCGCTAAGCGGAGGATTGATGCCTGATTACGCCCTGATGAATCAACACCTGTACGAGGGGAACGCCGACCAGGTTGACCAACTCACGAAGGAAGCCCTGGCCGAAGGCCGGCCCGTGCAGGAAGTCATCAACGAGGGGTTAATCGCCGGCATGAGCGTGGTTGGAGAGGATTTTAAGCACAACATCCTCTACGTTCCTGAAGTCCTCATCGCTGCGCGCGCCATGAAAGCAGGCATGACAGTGCTGAAGCCGCTGCTGACGGCTAAGGACAGCACCGTCAAGCCCAAAGGCGTTTTGCTGATGGGTACTGTTCGCGGCGACCTGCACGATATCGGCAAGAACCTGGTCGGCATGATGGCCGAAGGCGCAGGCTTTGAGTTGCACGATATCGGTGTCGATCAGAGTCTTGATAAGTTCATGGCCGCGGCCGAGCGATGCAAACCAAATATCATCGGCATGAGTGCTCTCCTGACCACGACCATGATGTATATGAAGACCGTGATCGATGGCTTTGAAGCGGCTGGCCAGACCCACATCAAGATGGCCATCGGCGGCGCTCCCATCAGCCAGATGTTCGCCGACGAAATCGGCGCCGATGGATACGGCGCCAACGCTTCGGCCGCGGTGGATTTGTTCTTGCGGCTGGTGGAGCAGGTGTAACCGAACATGACCAAGTACAAAATCCTGTACTGGCAGGAAATCCCCACCCAGATCAAAGCCGAGGACGACATGGACGACGTCAGCGTGACGCTCGACGACAAGTTCATGAAGCAGGTGGATATTCTCGCCGCCAAACGCGGCCTGCAAAGCGCCGATGATTACCTGGCCCAATGGAAATGGACTCAGGAAGAGGAGCGCGAGGGCAGCGCACAGGAAGTCGCGGATGCCGTGAAAGCTGAACTCGAAGCGAAAGGCTGGTAAGAGGACTCCGCGAATGGCCGTCACTCTCACCATCAACGGACAATCGATTCAAGCGACTGATTCGCGGTCTCTGTTCGATTACGCCGAAGCGATGGGCATCGACGTGCCTACTTCCTGCCGTAAGCAGGGCAAGTGCAAAGAGTGCATGGTTGAAGTCGTCGAGGGGATGGGTGCGCTGTCAGCGCTTGCCGAGCCTGAGAACCACCTGAAGGGCAACTTTCGCCTGTCCTGTCAGACTCGCGTGACCGCCGCGGAAGGCCACGTACGCTGCCACACCATGCGGCGCGGCCACATGCGCATCGAGCGCCATGCCTTCGGGTTGCCTATCGCGAATCGGGATTTCAAACCCGATCCGGCAGTGACTCGCGACGGAGATCGAATCCTCATCGACGGCATCGAAATAGAACGCTCCGCCGGCCCTTTGCTGGGCATTGCAATGGACCTCGGCACCACAACGATTGTCCTGCGCCTTGTCGATCTCGAGACTGGCGAACTCATCGCCGACACCTCGCTCGAGAATCCGCAGCGCTTCGGCGGCTCTGAAGTCATGTCTCGGATCGCCTACGATACCGACCATCCCGGAAGACTGCTGATGCGGACTCTCGCCGGTTACCTCAGCCACGCAATCGAGAAATTCCCGGTCGATCCGAAGACAATCTACGAGATGGTCGTCGTGGGCAACTCGACCATGCGCGATCTCTTCTTCCGGCAAAGCGTGTATTCGATCGGCCAGACTCCCTACCACTCGATAACTGAAATCGAGATGGCCGAAGGCAAGCGAACAACCACTAGCCTGGTGCAGACTGGCCAGCAAAGCCTTTTGCCAATTCATCCCAAGGCTCGCGTCTACGGAGCCCCAATCATCAGCGGCCACGTCGGGGCCGATGCAGCCGCCTGCATGCTGGCCGTCGATCTCGCGCATGAAGACCGCCTGGTCGCGGTCATGGATATTGGGACAAACACTGAGCTGATCCTCGGCAATAAATATCGTATGCTCTCGGCATCTTGTCCCGCCGGACCAGCCTTCGAAGGCGGAGCCATCGCCTGTGGCATGCCTGCATTGGATGGCGCCATCGAAGAAGTCGCAATCGCCGACGACGGCTCCATCGGCTTTCGCGTCATCGGCGACGTGCAGCCAGAAGGAATCTGCGGCTCCGGTCTCGTCGACGCACTCAGCGAACTGCTCCGCACCGGCCGCATGAACGAGATGGGCCGCTTCGAAGACGGCATCGAACGCGTAACGCTCCATCAAGACCAGGGCAAGGAACTCTTCCTCCTCGAGAGCGACGTAAACGAGCTGGCCCAGGCCAAGGGCGCTAACGTCGCAGGCTTGCATGCCGTCTTCTCGAGCTACGGAATCAACTTCGAGGATATCGATGTCTTTTACCTCGCGGGCGGTTTTGGGCGTCATCTCAACATCGAAGCTTCCAAACGCATAGGGCTCATCCCCAGCCTGGACTCTGCAAAAATCATTCAGGCAGGCAACATCGCGATTGAAGGCGCCACTATCGCCCTGCTCAACAGGTCGAAGCGTCAGGAGTTGGAAGACCTGGTGAAGCGAGTCGGGCACTGCCGCCTCGAAACCCATCCCAGTTTCTTCGAGTTCTTCGTCGAGGGCTGCCAGTTCAAACCCGTGGAGCCCATGCCATGCGCGAAGTAGTCGAAATCATGGAACTGGCCAGCACGCTTCCCGACGTAAATGTGTTGCCCGAGGAGTACGTGCGCCTGCTTGGTTTTCCGCGCGGCTGGCAACTCGAAGGCCGCTCCCTGGAATTGGCGGATTGGGCCCGCGACTGGTACGCGAAGAACGGCCATCCGTGGATCTATGCCCGCCAAGTGGACAGCTTCGAAATCGCTGGCGACTCCATTCGCATCAACGGAACCACGTTCACCAGCAAGAGGCTGAAGAACACGCTGCAACAGGCGGAAGCTCACAGCGCGATTCTGGTCGCCGTCAGCGCGGGTCCTGAGGCTGAAGAAGAAAGCCGCTGCCGCTGGGTGGACGAAAAGCCCGACGAGTATTTTTTCCTTGAGATTTTTGCTTCCGCCGTCGTCGAACATCTCGTGACATCCGCCGGAGCGCGTCTCTGTGATTGGGCAGAGAATCACGGCATGGCGGTCTTGCCCCACTACAGTCCCGGCTATCCGGAATGGGATATTCAAGAGCAGCCTTTGCTTCTCGAACTGATGCGGCGGACGCGCAAGGAGCCTTTTCCCGCTAATGTGGAAGTGTTTGACACCGGAATGTTGCGCCCCAAGAAAACTCTGCTGGCGGTCTTCGGCTTGACGCGTCACACCGACCGTTTGCGCAGACTTACCGAACTTGTACCTTGCGAAAACTGTTCCTTTGGCCCATGCCAATACCGGCGCGCACCATATCGCCGCGCTCCGCAATCGTTCGGCGAGCAACTCCCGGTTCCCATCGCAGGGTTAGATCGCGACGCCGCGTACAGCGTGAATCGAAGAGCCTTGAAGCGATGGTCAGAGGAACGCCTTTCTATAAACACCAACCCAGATGGCTCTATCGACGCGCGCTTCCGCTATGAGGGAACAACCTGCACCAACATGGGCCGGCCTCTGGCGTTCGACTATGCCGTTAAGCTGGGGCCGCGCGCACAGGGCTATCCAATCCTCGACCAGCGCTGCGTTCCAGCCCCAGACGACACGGGCCACACCCACATGTGCCAGTTTCTTGAGAATTCCGTGCGTCTCATGGATTCAATCGATCGCGAGAAACCGCTCAGCGGCGAAAAGTTGAATGCTGTCCTATCATGGCAGCGCAAGGCCAGCGCCGCGGGTTGCTACTGTGAGGCCGCAAGCCGCGATCACAAATGGGGACTGGTTTTGGAAACGATTCACTACGCCCTAGCACAAGAAGAATTCGCTTGAAGACACGGAGACCTGATGAAGAAACTCTTGCAAGACACAATCCTTGAGCAGCCCCTCCTCGGTGACGGTGCCATGGGCACGCAACTCATGCTCGCCGGGTTGGAGCAGGGCAATTGCGGAGAGGCATGGAATCTGACCCACCCTGAGCGGGTGCTCGCCATCCAGCGCCGTTACGTTGAGGCAGGCTCGGATTGCCTCATCACCAACACCTTCGGGGGCTCGCGCATCATGCTTACCCGCCACTCCGAGGCGGGCCGCGTCGTCGACGTCAACAAGGCCGGAGTCGACATCGCACGCCAGGCCTTTGGCGTCAAAGCAGGCTATGTGCTCGGTGACATCGGCCCGTTCGGCGGCCTGCTCAAACCCTTCGGCGAGTTCACTGAAGCCCAGGTTCGCAGCGCCTTCGAAGAACAAGCCGGGGCTCTCGTCGAGGGAGGAGCGGACGCCATCATCATCGAAACCCAGACCTCGCTTGAAGAGCTTTTGATCGGCATCCAGGCTGCTCAGGCCGCGGGCTCAAAATGCATCATCGGTTCCATGGCCTACGACGTGACTCTCGATGGCTCCACCTTCCGCACCATGATGGGCATTGAACCTGAGCGAGCCGCGGAATTCATGGAGGAGCATGGCGCACACATCGTCGCACTTAACTGCGGCACTGGAATGGAAATGGAGCGCGCCCGCGATGCCGTAGAGCGCTACAAGAAGGTAACCAGCCTGCCCGTGATGGTTCAACCGAATGCCGGAAAGCCGCAGCTGATTAACATGAAAGTCGTCTACGACGAGACGCCGGAGCAGATGGTTAAAGGCCTGCTCCCGCTGCTTGAGTCGGGTGCCAACATCATCGGTTCCTGCTGCGGCAGCACACCCGATCACATTCGTGCATTCAGAAAGGCGATGGACGAATTCCTTGATGCAAAAGGAATCAGCCACAAGGGAGGCCAACGTGAGAGTTAAGCTTTGTGAAGTGAATCCCGCTGCCCTGGAGAAGCTCCCACAGCATACCGGCGATAAGTCCGGCATCGGTGTCCACTACATCGATGCTTATATCAAGTCAATGAACGTAAAGCTCGAAGACGGCACGCCGGTGAAATGCAAGCGCCGCGGCCTGAAGATCGTGCTGTCCGCCGGCGCGAAAAAAGGAGAAGGCCTCATGCGCCGCATCGACGTAAGTCCCGACCCAGTCGTCATGCTGGCTGCAGCTCTACAGGAAGCCGCCAAGAGCGCCGGCCTTGCACTCACGGTTGAAGAAGGAGCTATCTTTATTGAGCTTTGATGTGCCTCGCCAAGAATCGCGATCTGCTATTGAATTGACCTGCCCCCGGAAATCTCTACCAGTTGAAGCTGGAGTTCTCTCGTAATCTA
>CAZAXI010000014.1:0-45780 GCA_964489045.1 uncultured Granulicella sp.
ATGACGTTGGTCTCGTAGGTGCCGATGGGGTCGGCGTAGGAGGCGCGGACGAGGGGCTGGGCGGCGAGGTGGAAGACGGCTTCGGGGGCGAAGTCGTGGAGAGCGGGCTCGAGGGTGGCGGGGTTGCGGATGTCGCCGCGGATGTCTTCTATGGCAGAGCCGATGCGCGCGGCGGTGAACAGGTTCGGGTCAGTGCTGGGGTCTAATGCGTAGCCGCGGACGATGGCGCCCTTGGAGGTGAGCCACAGGGCCAGCCAGCCGCCTTTGAAGCCGGTGTGGCCGGTGAGGAAGACGCGTCTGTTGCGCCAGGAGAATGCGGGGTCGGACATGGCTATCAGAATAACTGCTTAACCCCAATTTGCACCGACGGGCACCGATTTCACAAAACAAAGCAACTACGGATTTACACGAATGATTATGGATTTAGGATCAAGGCTAAGGGGGCGGACTATGCGCGGATTGCTGGTGGGAATCGTGGCTGCGTGCGCGTTGTCAGCGGGTGCACAGGAGCCGCACCCAAAGTTTGATGCCTTTGAAGTGGCGACGGTGAAGCCGGTGGATGCGGATGCGAAAGCGGGGCGGTTCTTCAAGATGGATGGGACGCACCGCTGGGTGGCCACGAACTTCACGCTGCAGGCCCTGATTGCGCTGGGGTACGACATGAATCCGCGGACTATTTCGGGAGGGCCGGAGTGGATCGATTCGCAGCACTTCGACATTGAGGCGGTAACGCCGGGGGACGTTGCGCCGACGAGGCTGGAGCAAATGCAGATGTTGCGGGCGCTGCTGGTGGAGCGGTTTGCGCTGAAGTTTCATCGGCAGGGTAAGGAGATGCCGATCTATGCACTCAGCGTGGCCAAAGGCGGGCCGAAGCTGAAGGCCGCAGCCAATCCGGACGACCCGCCGAAGATATATGGGGTGGTTTATCCGGACCGGATTGAGGTTCCTGCGCGGAGCGTGACGATGGATGATTTCGTCGCGATGCTACAGCGGGCGACGCTGGATAAGCCTACGTTGAATCGGACGGGGCTGGCGGGGAAGTACGACTTCGATTTGAAGTTCGCGCAGGATACGTCGCAATACGGTGGACAGGTGGGGACAGCTCCGGAGGATACACAGAGCCCACCGTTGTTTACGGCGGTGCAGGAGCAGTTGGGGTTGAAGCTGGAGGCGACGCGGGGGGTGGTGAGCGCGATGGTGGTGGATGCGGCGGTGAAGCCCGCAGTGGATTAGGGACTAGGCTAAGGCTTAACACCGATTTACACCGGCGGGCACCGATCTAAGGGCAGCCCGTGAATTTGCGCGGATACACACGGATTAGTGGAAGGGACGAGACTGACCTCACAATAACCCCTCGCTTCGCTCCGGGTGATCATGGAGAACGATGATTACCAGGTTTTCCAGGGGGCTTTGCCTGAGGCCCAGAGGTCTTCGAGTTGCTGCTTGTCGCGGAGGGTGTCCATGGCTTGCCAATAGCCGTGATGAGGGTAGGCCTGGACTTCACCTTTGGCAACCAGCGCTTCGATGGGTTGACGCTCGAACATCCAGCGGTCGTCTCTGACCTCGGCAATGACTTTGGGTGAGAGGACGAAGAAGCCGCCGTTGATCCAGCCGCCTTCGTCCTTGGGCTTCTCCTGAAAGGCGTAGACGCTGTTGTTCTTGACGCCCAGGGCGCCGAAGCGGGCGACGGGCTGGACGCTGGTAAGGGTGACGAGCTTGCCGTGGGCCTTGTGGAAGGCGATGGTGGCCTGGATGTCGACGTCGGCGACGCCGTCGCCGTAAGTCATGCAGAAGGGATCGTCCGATTTGGGGTCGAGGTACTTGGCGATCCGGCGGAGGCGGCCGCCGGTGCCGGAGTCGTCGCCGGTGTCGACCAGGGTGACACGCCAAGGCTCGGCGACGGAGTCGTGTACGGTCATCTTGTTGCCGGCGACGTCAAAGGTGACGTCGGAGGTGTGCAGGAAGTAGTTGGCGAAGTACTCCTTGATGATGTAGCCCTTGTAGCCGAGGCAGACGATGAAGTCGTTGATGCCCTGGGCGGAGTAGAGCTTGAGGATGTGCCAGAGGATGGGGCGGCCGCCGATCTCGACCATGGGCTTGGGGCGGACCGTGGTTTCTTCGCTGAGACGCGTGCCGAGACCACCGGCTAGAATGACCGCTTTCATGGTGCTCCTTCACGGAGAAGCATGGGGGTTGGACAGCGACCAGCCAGACATCTCCACGTATGAGTATGACATGCGAACCGATGCGGAAAGCGGAAGGAGTGCCTTTGTGTATTCTTGGAAGTGACCAGGAAGTAATGCCCTGGGGCGGTGACAAGTGGGGCGTGCGGGAAGGGAACATAGATGATGGTGAAGCTTTCCGACTACGTGTTCAGCAGGCTGAAGGAGTGGGGGGCGAAGCACATCTTCCTGGTGACCGGCGGCGGTGCGATGCACCTGAACGATTCGATCGGCACGTCGGGGCTCGGGTACATCTGCACGCACCATGAACAGGGTGCGGCAATGGCCGCCGAGGGTTACGCGCGGATCACGAATACACCTGGGCTGCTGAATGTGACGTCGGGGCCGGGGAGCATCAATGCGCTGAATGGGGTGTTTGGCGCGTGGACGGATTCGATTCCGATGCTGATTCTGTCGGGGCAGGTGAAGCGCGAGACCTGCATGCGAACGTATGGCATCACCAACCTGCGCCAGCTTGGCGACCAGGAGGTCGACATCATCCGCATGGTCGCGGGGATTACGAAATACTCGGTGTGGATCGACGATCCGGAGACGATTGGGTACCACCTGGAGCGGGCGTGGTACCTGGCGCAGCACGGTCGGCCGGGGCCGTGCTGGCTGGATATTCCAGTGGACGTGCAGTCGGTGCAGATCGATCCTGAGAAATTGAAACACTACGATCCGAGCGAGGATGCGCTGGTGTGGGATAAGGCTCGCGTAGAGGCGGACGTGGCCGATGTGCTGGCGCGGATCAAGGCTGCGGAACGGCCGGTGATGTTTGCCGGGACCGGCGTGCGGCTGGCGGGCGCGCTGGGGGAGTTCGACGCGGTGATCCGGAAGCTGCGGATTCCCGTGGTGACGGCGTGGACGCACGACTTGATTGCATCCGACGACGAGTTGTTCTGCGGACGGCCGGGAACGATTGGCGAGCGGGCTGGGAATTTTACGGTGCAGAACTCGGACGTGCTGCTGGTGCTGGGATCACGGCTGAATATCCGGCAGACGAGTTATAACTGGGCGTCGTTTGCGCGGTTCGCGACCAAGATTCAGGTGGATGTGGACGCGGCGGAGTTCACCAAGCCGCTGCACCACCCGGATATCGCGATTCATTGCGATGTGAAAGTGTTTTTGCAGGAGATGCTGCGGCAGTTGAGCATGGAGCCTTGTCCGTGCAGGGACCATGCGACGTGGCTGGAACGGGCGCGGGAGTGGAAGACGAAATATCCCGTGGTGCAGGATCGGCAGAAGGGCGACGGGCCGCCGCTGAATCCGTATTACTTTATCGATCGGCTGTTTGCGATTCTCGATGAAGACGACGCGGTGGTGTGTGGGAACGCGACGGCGTGCATCATGCCATACCAGGCGGGCAAGCTGAAGAAGCGCATGCGGCTGATCTCAAACTCGGGGTCGGCGTCGATGGGGTACGATCTGCCGGCATCGATTGGCGTGGCGGTCGCAAAGAGCGGGGGGAGCGGGCGGGTGATCTGCCTGGCCGGCGATGGCAGCCTGCAGATGAATGTGCAGGAGTTGCAGACGGTGGTGATGCACAACCTGCCTGTAAAGATTTTTGTGCTGAACAATGGTGGGTATCTGTCCATCCGGCAGACGCAGAATGGGTTCTTCCAGGGACGACTGATCGGGACGGGCGCGACCAGCGGGATTACTTTTCCGGACATGCTGAAGGTGGGTGCGGCGTATGGGATTCCGTCGTTTCCGGTGGACAAGATCGGCGACCTCGAAATGGTGAAGGCCGAACTGGCCAAGCCGGGGCCGAGCCTGTTCGATGTGCAGTTCGACGTGGCGCAGGAGTTTGAACCGAGGCTGCGATCGAAGATACTGCCGGACGGGAAGATTCAAACGCCGAATCTTGAGGACATGTACCCGTTCCTTTCGCCGGAGGAACTGGCCTCGAACATGCTGGTCTCGGACAAGAAGTGATGGCGATCGTCAAGCTGCCGGGAACGCTGGTGTTCGACCTCGACGGGACGCTGTTGGATTCGCTGCCGGGTATCCGGTATTCGCTGGAGGCGGCGTTCCGGGCGTGCGGGTTGGCGGTGGGCGAGGTTGATCTCCGGTCGCTGATTGGGCCGCCCATCCGGACGATTCTGGCGCGCATGGCGGCCAAGCAGCCGACCGAAGAGGAGCTGGATCAACTGGAACGGTCGTTTCGCTGGAGTTACGACAGCGAGGGTTGGCGGAGGACTCCGCATTATGAGGGCGCTGCGGAGGCGTTGCGGAGATTGCAGGCGGAGGGCAGGCGGTTGTTTGTGGTGTCCAATAAGCCGCGGCATATCTCCATGAAGATCCTGGAGACCGAGGGCACAGCGGGCCTGTTTGACGAGATTGTGACCAAGGATTCGCGCACGCCGATGTACCAAGACAAGCAAGAGATGATGCGATATCTGCTGCAAAAGTGGGAGATAGCGCCGGAGAAGTGCCTGATGATCGGGGATACAATTGAAGACGCTGAAGCCGCGTCGAAGACTGGAATGCGGTTTTGTTTAGTGACCCACGGTTACGGCGCCGTGCCGGAAGGCTCGACCGTTCCGGTAGCATTCCGGATCGGCCACTTTTCGGAGTTGGTGTCGAGTTTGGCACAGGAGTAGCACTTTGATTGACAAGGACGTTTTCGAAGATCTCTTCGTTCTGGAGATGGCGAACAACCATCTTGGGAGCGTGGAGCGCGGCTTGAAGATTATCCAGGAGTTCGCGCAGATTGTGCGCTTCAACAATGTGCGGGCATCGATCAAACTGCAGTTCCGGGACGTTGAGAACTTCATCCACAAGGACTTCCAAAGCCGCTCCGATCTGCGCTACGTGAAGAAGACACTGGACACGCGGCTGACTGACGAGCAATATGCCACGCTGGTGAAGGCGATCCGGCAGGCAGGATGCATCGCGACGGCGACCCCATTCGACGAGCGGTCGGTCGACCTGTGCGTCGAGCTGGGGCTGCCGATACTGAAAGTTGCCAGCTCCGACATGAACGACTGGTTGCTGCTGGAAAAGATCGCCAAGACCAAGAAGCCGGTGGTGGTTTCTACCGGCGGATCGTCGTTGAAGGACATGGACGATATCGTGACTTTTTTTGCGAACCGGAATATTCCGCTGGCGATTAATCACTGCGTGTCGATCTATCCGGCGGAGGATTCGGAGTTGGAGATCAACCAGATCGATTTTCTGAAGAACCGCTACCCGAACAACACCATCGGCTACTCGACGCATGAGTGTACCGACTGGACGAATTCGATGATGCTCTCGTATGCCAAGGGGGCGCGGACGTGGGAGCGGCATATTGATATCGAGTCGGATGGCGTGAAGGTTTCGCCATACAACAGCCTGCCGCACCAGATCGACGAGTGGTTCAAAGCATTTCACAAAGCGAAAGAGATGTGCGGCGCACCGGGGACGCAGAAGCGCATGCCTCCCAAGAAAGAAACTGAGTATCTAGACGCGCTGGTGCGCGGCGTTTACGCGAAGGAGGACCTTCCCGAAGGACACTCCTTGACCGATGAAGACGTGTATCTTGCGATACCGCTGCAGAAGGGCCAACTCTCCTGCCGCGAACTCATGAGCGGCGAAATGTTGTTGAAGCCGGTGAAAAAGGACCAGGCGATCCGCATCGAGGACATCGACAGCCCATATGCGCAGATACCGTCGCTGAAGAAGACGATCTACAACCGGGGTTTGGACGTAAGCAAGTAAGTCCCGGCCGTACCCATAGCGCAGCCATTCATGCGCGGAGCTGGATTCGCACTCCATGAACAGACTCTGGCACGATCTTGAACTTATCCGGTCGGCGACGCAGGAGCTGTGGGAGGAGATGCGGGGGCAGCGCCTGTTCGTCACGGGCGGAACCGGCTTCTTCGGGTGCTGGTTAGTCGAAAGCTTCTGCCACGTTAATCGTGAGCTTGGACTGGGGGCGCGGGCGACGGTGTTGTCGCGCGACCCAGTGATGTTCGCGGCGAAGTGTCCGCACCTGACCGACGATCCGGCGATCACGATGCTGCGGGGGGACGTGCGTGATTTCGATTTTCCCGCGGGTGAGTTCCGGTATGTGATCCACGCGGCGACTGAGGCGAGCTTGAAGCAATCGCAAGAGCAGCCGCTGGAGATGCTATCGACGATCCTGGCGGGGACGGAGCGGACGCTGGAGTTCGCGGCGCAGTGCGGATCGCGGAAGTTCCTGCTGACCAGTTCGGGTGCGGTGTACGGCAAGCAGCCACCGGAGATGGCGCACGTGCCGGAGACCTTTGCGGGCGCGCCCGACCCGCTGGACGCAACCAGCGTGTATGGGGAAGGGAAGCGTGCGAGCGAACTGATGTGCGCGCTGCACCAAAAGACCGCGACGGCGGCGGGTGTAGCGTTTGAGGCAAAGATTGCGCGCTGCTGGGCGTTCTGCGGGCCGCACCTTCCATTGAATGCGCATTTTGCGATTGGAAACTTCATTGGGGACGTATTGGCGGGTCGGCCGATTTCCATTGCCGGGGATGGTACAGCACGGCGGTCGTATCTCTACGCGGCGGACCTGGCAATTTGGCTCTGGACCATCCTGCTGCGTGCGCCGGCGCTGGTGCCCATCAACGTTGGTTCAGCTCATGATGTGAGCATCCGCGAGTTGGCCGAAGTGGTTGCGACGACGCTGGCGCCGGCGATCGAGATACGGGTTGCGAAGCAGGCGGTTCCGGGCACGCCTCCGACAAGATATGTTCCGTCGGTCGCGCGAGCGGAAGAGATGCTGGGATTGCGCGAGACGGTGGGGTTACAAGAGCAGATTCGCCGTACGGCTGCGTGGTATGGGCATGCGACCGCGCGTGATACGGTTTGAAGGATGGGGGAAGAGATGAAGCTGATCAGCATCGTGAGTCCCTGCTACAACGAGGAAGGCAACGTTGGCGTGCTGACGGACCGGGTGCGCGAACTTATGGCGGAGATGCCGCAGTACCGGTATGAGCACATCATCATCGACAACAACTCGACGGACGGAACGGTCGACGAACTGCGGAAGATTGCTGCGCGCGACAAGAACGTAAAGGTGATTGTGAATGCGCGCAACTTTGGGCACATCCGGTCGCCGCACCACGCGCTGCTGGAGGCCCAGGGAGACGCAGTGATTGTGCTGCTGAGCGATCTGCAGGATCCGCCGGAGTTGATCAAGGACTTTATCCGCGAGTGGGAGGCAGGGTGGCCAATCGTGGTGGCGATCAAGACTACCAGCGAAGAGAGCGGACTGATGTATGCGATTCGCTCGGCGTATTACACGACGATTGCGAAGCTGACCGATGTGAAGGTCTTTGAGCACTTCACCGGATTTGGTCTGTACGACCGCCAGGTGATGGACATATTGCGCAAGGATTTTCGCGATCCGAATCCCTATTTCAGGGGGCAGATCGCGGAGATCGGCCTGCCGGCAAAGCAGATTGAATACCACCAGAAGCGGCGCACGCGCGGCATTACCAAGAACAACTGGTACACGCTGTACGACATGGCGATGCTGGGTATCACTAACCTTTCCAAAATCCCGTTGCGCGCAGTGGTGTTCCTGGGGTTTGTGTGCGCGCTTTTGAGTATGGCGGTTGGCCTCTTTTATCTGGTGCTGAAGCTGGTGTTCTGGAGCCACTTCGAACTCGGCCTGGCTCCCACCATGATTGGGCTGTTCTTTCTCGGTTCGGTGCAACTGATTTCGCTCGGCATTATCGGCGAGTATGTGGGGTCCATTCACAGCATTGTGCAGAACCGGCCGCTGGTAACGGAAAAGGAGCGCATCAATTTCTAGCCATGGGGTGGGTGCCGAATCACGGAGGCTTGAAGCGTGATCGTGAAGATGGGCAAGCGGCTGGCGGAGATTCAGTCGGTTCGCTTTCTGGTGATCGGCGGAGGCAATACGCTGTTCGGCGTAGCCGATACGTTTGTGGTGCTGAAATTACTCTTCATGTTGCAGCCGGGCCAGCCCAAGTTGATGGGCACCCTAGCCATGGCCTCGTCATCGATGGTCAACATCGGCTTCTCTTTTCTGACCTACAAATGGTTTGTGTTTCGGACGAAGGGCAATTACCTGAAGGAGTATCTGCGCAGTCTTACGATTTATCTTCCGAGCCTGGCGTTGAACACGTTTCTGGTGGCCCCACTGGCCGTGCTGTTGCACCGATGGACGGGGTACGATCGCGGTTCGGTCTACATGGCGATGGGGGCCATCCTTGCGTTCACGATTGTGTTCAGCTTCTTTGGCCACAAACACGTTTCGTTCAGGCAGGATGGCGCGCCGGGTGCAGATACGGTCGCGTAAAGGAGGCTGCTTGAGGGCGCAGTCCGGTGCCGCGGGTGTGTATCCTTAAGAAGACATATGAGCGATAAGGCAGAAGAGCTTCGGCAGCGGATTCTTGAACTCACGGCGCAGTACCACGCGGCGAAGTTCCCGGCGGCAGAGTTCGTTCCGGGAACGTCCAAGGTGCCGGTGTCGGGCAAGGTGATTGGCGCGGAGGACATCTGTTCGGTGGTGGATTCGGCGCTGGACGCGTGGTTTACGACCGGGCGGTTTGCCCGGGAGTTTGAGCGGAGGCTGGCGCGGTTTGCCGGCGTGCGTTCAGTGAGCCTGGTGAACTCGGGGTCGAGTGCGAACCTGGTCGCGCTGAGTGCGCTGACTTCGCCGAAGCTGGGCGCGCGTGCGCTAAGGCCGGGCGACGAGGTGCTGACGGTTGCGGCGGGCTTTCCGACGACAGTAAACCCGATATTCCAGAACCGCCTGGTTCCGGTGTTTGTGGACGTCACGCTGCCGACGTACGAGGTCGATGTGACCAAGCTCGAGGCCGCGTACAGCCCGAAGATGAAGGCGGTGATGATCGCGCACACGCTGGGCAACGTCTTCAACCTGGATGCGGTGGGAGCCTTTTGCAGGAAGCACAATTTGTGGCTGATTGAAGACTGCTGCGACGCTCTGGGGTCGACCTGGAAGGGACGCAAGGTGGGTACGTTTGGCGATATTGCGACGGTGAGCTTCTACCCGGCGCACCACATCACTATGGGCGAAGGTGGCGCAGTGATGACGGACAAGCCCATCCTGCAGGTGCTGATCGACAGCTTCAGGGACTGGGGGCGTGACTGCTGGTGCGAGCCAGGCAAGGACAACACATGCGGCAAGCGGTTCGAGTGGCAACTGGGCACGCTGCCCTGCGGATACGACCATAAGTACACCTACTCGCATATCGGCTACAACCTGAAGGCGACGGACATGCAGGCCGCGCTGGGACTTTCGCAGATAAACAAATTGGAGGGCTTTATTACGCGACGCAAAGAGAATTTTGCGTATCTGCACGCGGCGCTGAAGCCGCTAGAGGAGTTCCTGGTCTTGCCACAGGCCACGGAGCATGCGGACCCGAGTTGGTTCGGATTTCCGATTGGTGTGAAGACGGACGCGCCCTTTACGCGTGACCAGCTTACACATGCATTGGAAACTCAGAAGATTGGAACGCGGCTGCTGTTTGCGGGCAATCTGCTGCGGCAGCCGGCGTATGAGGGCTGGGAGTATCGTGTGGTGGGCGAACTGCCGAATACCGATTTTGTGATGAACCAGGTGTTCTGGATCGGGGTGTTTCCGGGACTGACGAAGGAGATGCTGGACTTTATTGTGAAGACGGCGATGGATTTTGTGGGGACGGTGAGGAGCGGGTTGGTGGTGGTTTAGGCTACGGGTTGCGCTCGCGGGAAGGCGATAGCAGTTGCACGGTGATGATCATCGCGGGGACGAGGAAGGCGAAGGAGCCCAGGACCCACATGATGACGGCGCCGAGGACCTGGTCTGTCAGCACGGGTATTCCAAATGGGTCGGGGTGGCTGACGTAATACGGGTAGACCGGCCGATCGCAAAAAGTTAGAAAGCCAGAGAGCATGGTCATGACGATGTCGGCCAGTGCCAGGTAGAGCAACGCTCCCCAATTGTTCCGTTGCTTCGGCGCGGGCCAGGGCCGGAGGATTGTCCACCAAAAGAGCAGCGACGTGATGAGGAAGCAGAGATGCTCCGCGCCGTGGATGGTTTCGTTTTCAAGGGCGAGGTCGTAGGCAGCCGGTACGTGCCAGGCCAAGTAGGCGACGTTCATGGCCAGCCAAGCGATGGCAGGCGTGACCAGCCAATGCGCGAAGCGGCGCAGCGGCTGCAGGCGAAGCAGCGGCCCGGCGATCCATCGGCGTAGAGGCGCAGGCAGGCCGCGGAGTAGCGGGACTACTGGGAGTCCATAGAGCAAGAGCATGGGGATGGCCGACATCAGCAGCAGATGCTCGACCATGTGAACCGTGAGCAGTGTGTCGGCAAAGCCGTCGAGAGGTGAGGCGACCGCGATCCAGAGAAGTGTGAGGCCGCCAAGGAACGACATCAGGCGAAGGTCGGTGAATTGAGCACGGCGGGTCTTGCGAATGGCCCGCCAGCCGCGTACATAGATTGCTGCGGTGATCAGAATCGACAACGTGAGCCAGATGGGCAATGACCAGTCGGCAAAGATCGCACGCGCAGCGTCGGACATCGGCTATGGCGTCTTCGGCGCGGGTTGGGTTTGGGGCGGTGGAGATTGCTCGGCGTGGGTGGGTTCCCGGGAGGAATCGATAGCAGGCGCGAGGTTGCCATTCAGGGTCATCAGGAAGCCGATGAGCGCCTTGGTCTCCGCTGGGTTCAGCGCGTTGCCGTAAGCGGGCATGTTGCCGCCGCCTTGCAACACCTGACGAATGATCTGGTCTTCAGTCATGCGCGAGGCAATGGCGTCGAGTGCAGGTCCGCGCTGTCCGCCCACGCCACCCAGTGAGTGGCAGTCGCGGCATTGCTTGTCCTGCAACACCAGCGCGCCCTGGCGCTCCAACGGCGCGCGGTTATGCAGGTACTTGGCGGGGACGGGCGCGCTGGTCCACGCGTCCATGATGGGACTCCACGGTGTGTAGGTGGCCAGCCGGGTAAAGATGCCAAGCGTGAGCGCGATGACCGATACCATCAGCACTGCGACCGGCCGCCGCGCCCAGTGACGCTCGCCTTCGCCTGCGAATACAGGCAGAAGCAGCATGGCGACAATGACCAGCACCGGCACGATCAACATGAAGGGCGTCTCGATCGAGGTGGGAAGAAAGGCGAGCAGCGCGTAGATCCAGAGGAAGGCGAAGTCCGGCTTGGGTACGGTCTGGATGATGGTGGGATCGGGCGTTCCGGTGGGGCCGAACGGGCCAAAGAAAAACGCGCACGCCATTACGGCGAAGATAATGGCAGCGGCAAAGACCGCGTCCTTCCAGGCTGCGTCGGGCACGAAGGGAATGCCGGTCTTCGCGGTCAACTCGTGGTACTCGCGCTCGTAGGTGGCCTTGCTGACGAGCCGGCCGGGCATCGGCCATTCGCTGACGCCGTGCTTCAGGGTCATGAAGATGTGCATGAAAGCGAAGGCCAGCAGCAGTCCCGGGATAACGAAGACGTGCAGCGTGAAGAAGCGCGAGACAGTTGCGCCGCCGATGGTGGGACCGCCGAGCAGCAGATGCACCAGCGGCGCGCCGATGAAGGGAACACGGCTCATAATGGATGCGCCGATGCCGAGGCCCCAATATGCATCCTGGTCGAAGCGCATGACCTGGCCGGTGAAAGCCATGCCCAGTGTGAGCAGAAGCAGACCAACGCCGATCATCCAAGTCAGCTCGCGCGGAAATTTGTATGCTCCAAACAGGAAGACCTGCACCATGTGGATGAGCACAATGGCGATCATGAAGTCGGAGCCCCAGCCGTGCAGCGCGCGCAGATACCAGCCGAGCGGGATGCTGTGGTTCAGGATGCCGAGGCTGGTCCAGGCTTCGTTGGCCGACGGACTGTAGACCAAGGCGAGCAGGATTCCGGTGACCACCTGCAGGATCAAAAGTGCTGTCGCTGCGCTGCCGAAGACATACCACCAGCTCGCATTGTTCTCGGGCGTGGGATGCGCGGCGGCCTCGCTGAGCGGCTTGATCAAGCCAAGCCGATGCTCCAGCCATTCGTAGGCGGCGATCGCACTCTGTTTTATGCTCGCCATTCGGACCTCGCGGAGGCGGAATTGATGATTGCGGGGGAGATTTGGGTGAGCGGCTTCGGCTTGTTGCAGGAGGCCTGAGTTGCCAGCGTAGGCATGTCTCCCGCGTGGATGACCAGCGAATCACCGTCCAGTCTGTAGCGGTATTCGAAGAGGCCACGCTCCGGCGGTCCTGAGGCTCGGCTGCCGTCTTCGTAATACGCGCCGCCGTGGCATGGGCAGAGAAAGAGCTTCGATTGCGCGAACCAGCGCACCGGGCAACCGAGGTGCGCGCAGTTGACCGCGAAGACCTGGAACTGCCGGTCTGAGATGCGCCGCACCCAGCACGCAACTTTGGCGGTGTCGCCGTCGTCGAAGGTGGCGACGGGACTGCGAAAATCGGCTAGCCGTGTCTCTCCGACAGGGAAGTCGTTGATGCCACCGAGAGCAATCCACGCTCCGGTGTTCGAACCCTTCTTCAGCGCCGGCCCCAGCAGATAGCCGACCAGCGGTACGGCGAGCACTATTCCGACAGCCGCGTTCAGCATCACGGAGAGCTTGAACAGGAAGGCCCGGCGCGAGTGCAGCACAGCTTTGGCGTCGGGCGCGGTGATTTCGCTGGGCGGAATCGGTAAGCCGGGATGGTTGAGTTCGCTCATACGTGTCTCCGCTTGCTACGGGTGCTGCGGGTAGACCTGGCCGGGCGCTGCGACGCGATGCGAGGCGAGCCATGCGACGATGTCGGTAATCTCCCGGTTGAAGTCAACGAAGTTAGTGAGTTGCCGGTCGACGAATGTGGTCGAAGTTGGGACGCACACATACGCGCGCCAGTCATGCGCGTCCTGCTCGGTCTGACCGGCGAGGATGAAGCTGCGGAGGCCTTGATCGCTAACGAGGGCGAGGTAAGTGGGGTCGACAAGCGAGCCTGTACGGACGGGAGCTGCCCTCAGAGCGGGAGGGATTGAGCTTCCTGCGGGCTGTCGGCTCGGATAGGTCCCGCCGGTCCCGTCGGCGCTGTGGCACTGGGCGCAGTAATCAGCGAAGGCCTGCTTGCCATGGGCAACATCGCCGGGGCCGCTGCTCTCGTAGGCGGGATAAGCGCATCCTTTCAGCGCGGAGGGATTGCCCCAGGTGGAAATCATGCCGGAGGTGAGAACCGCGATCTGCTGATCGGTGAGCATGCCGCCTTTGGAGCGGGCGAAGGGCGGCATCATAGTGTTGGAAACGCCGGCTGCGGTGACGCGCTGAATATTGGAAGCGCCGGCGATGGCGAGGTAGACGGGATTGTTGAGCGATATCGCCGCGCCGCTCTTTCCATTCTCCCCATGGCAGGCGGAGCAGTTCTGCCGATAGAGCGTCGCAAAGTCGAGTACCTGTTCCGGCCGCGGAGTCTCCGGTTCAGGGCCGGGCTTTCCCGGCGCAGTACGGCAACCTGTTGCCGCAAAAGAGATCGCGCAGGCCAGCAGCCACCGATTCACCGAGTTCAGGCTTCGTGACTTCATTGGAGGTGATCTTCCTCGCTCGTGTTTTCCTGCGACAGTTCCTCTGGCGCAATATGCAGGCCGGCACGGACAGCGAATGGCAAGGCCCGGAACTGCGGCGTACGCACTCGGGCTTGGAGATTGACCACGTAGCCGCATACCAATCCAAAGGCGACTTGCGAGATGACGAACCAGAACCAGTCGATGCGCTGATTCAAAATCGGGCTGACAATGCCCAGAGCGGAATACACAATTCCGGTAATCAGCAGCGGAGCCATGAAGCCCGCGGTAAGAATCGGATACCTGGGGAACATGGGCAGCATGGCGCCGTATAACAGGCCCACCAACAGCGAGACAAAGCCCTGAATCAGGAAGCCGGCCAAGACTCCCTGCAGATGAAACTGGCTGAGGAACGCGTCACTGGCACCGGCCCAACTGACGAAGCCGCCTGCCGCCAGCAGGTTCACCGAGTACCAGAGGCTGTGGTACTTCAGCAGGCTGAAGATGGTTGCCGGCACCACCATCGCAGTACCGCCGGCGATGCCGCCACGAATGCCGGTGGTGATTCTGAAGGTCTCGATGGGAAGAATCCTGCGTGGCGCATGGCTCGCAGGGCGCGCCGGGCGCTCCATAATGGTGCGCGTGGTTGTGATCGTAACCTCTTCGCTGCTGACCGGAACGGCCTCGTGAGCCTCGTGTGGGAACACCTGGAGAGCCCAGCCCACGGCCCCGGCAATGCTAAGCAGAAGTCCCAGAATGGCGACCGCAATGTTGGTCACCATGCCTGCCATGATGAGCGAGATGCCAAGTGCAAGCACCAGGGGCCATGCCGTCGGCCGCGGAAGCTGAATCACGTTGGGATCGCTGCTTGCGTGTTCGTCCTGCATGGTGCCTCCTTCCTCAGATATGTGGTCTATCTGCCAAGCACATAAACGACGGTAAAGACGACGACCCATACGGCGTCGACAAAATGCCAGTAGAGCGACAGTACTTCCAGCCTCCCGGTGTGCTTGCTGGTCAGCGATCCGGTGAGCGAGAAGAACAGAGCCAGCGAAAGCATCAACAGGCCGACGACGACGTGGGTTGCGTGCAGGCCGACCAGCGAATAAAAGGTGGTGCCAAAGAGATTGGTCTGGATGGTGAGGTGATCGACCGTGATGAGGTGGTACCACTCGTGCGCCGTACCGCCGAGGAAGATTCCTCCCAGCAGCACCGTCGCCGCCAGCCACAGCGAGCACAGACTGCGCTTGCCGTGGTGCAGCGCTGAGACGGCCGCATGGACAGTGGCGCTCGATGAAAACAGGCAGATGCTGGTGAAGATGGGGACTTCGAGCACGCTGGGCGTCGGCCCGGTCAGGCTCTTGCCGAGATAGTAGAGATACGCCACGATGAAGATGATGAAGATCGCGGACTCGGCGACGATGAGGCACGCCATACCCACAATGCCGCGCGAGGGCAGCTCCCAGACTGCGTTCGTGTTGTGCGGGATGACGGCGGCTTCGCTCAAGCGCTTCCTCTCTATTCGTAGTGGCTGTCAGGGTCGTCGGGATGTTTGAGGTCCCACAACGGACGGCGGCTCTCGACAATCGGAGTCACCGCGAAGTTATAGGCTGGCGGAGGCGAGGTGGTGGACCACTCCAGCGTCCACGCATCCCACGGATCAGGCCCGGCAACGGGGCCCTTGAAGTAGGACCACACCATGTTGTAGACGAAGAGCAGCGTGCCGATGGTCTGGAAGATGGCGCCGCTGGACACGATCATGTTCCACATCATCCATCCGCGGTCGGCTTCGTAGGTATAGATGCGGCGTGGCATGCCTTCGAGTCCTGGGATGTGCATGAAGTCGAAGGTCAGGTGGAAGCCAATAAGAAAAATCCAGAAGTGCCACTTGCCGAGCTTCTCGCTCAACATGCGGCCGGACATCTTGGGAAACCAGTAGTAAAACGCGGAAAACAGCATGAATAGGATCGCGCCCACCAGTACATAGTGGAAGTGCGCCACGACAAAGTAGGAGCCGCCGAGCTGCCAATCGAAGGGTGCGACCGACAGCATGATGCCAGTGAGGCCGGCAATGAGGAACTGGAACAAAAACCCGATGGCGAACATCATCGCGGCGGTGAAGTGAATCTTGCCTCCCCAAAGCGTCGCCAGCCAATTGAATATCTTGATGCCGGTGGGCACGGAGATGGCCATGGTGGCGAGGACGAAAAAGGTGTTGGCGCCGGAGGTCATGCCGATGGTGAACATGTGGTGTGCCCAGACGCTGAGGCTGATGAAGCCGATGCCTACCGACGCGGCCACCATCGCCGGATAGCCGAAAACGGCTTTGCGCGAGAAGACCGGAATGATCTCGTTGGCGAAGGCGAAGGCAGGGAGAATGAGGACGTAAACCTCGGGGTGGCCGAAGATCCAGAAGAAATGCATCCAGAGGACGGCCGAGCCGCCGGCCTGCGTGTCGAAGAAGTGCGAGCCGACGTAGCGGTCGAGCATCAGCATGATCTGCGCGGCCGTGAGCGGGCTGATGGTGACGAAGACCAGGCAGGACATCACCAGGTAGAGCCAAACCAGCAGAGGCATCCGGTTCATCTTCATGCCGGGGCAGCGCATGCAGATTGTCGTCGCCACTATATTCAGTGCCGTTCCAATGCTGCCGACTCCGCTGAGCAGGATGGCGAGCGTCCAGTAGTCGGAGCTATGACCCGGAGAGAAGGCTTTGAGGGCGAGGGGCGCATAGGCCCACCAGCCGATATCGGGCGCGCCCGGCCCGCCGTACAAGCCGCTGCCTCCCAGATAGCTGAAATAAAGCAGCAGACCGCCGAAGGCAGATATCCAGAAGCTGAAGGCGTTCAGGCGTGGGAAAGCCATGTCGCGGGCGCCGATCATCAGGGGGATCAGGTAGTTGCCGAAGCCGAAGAGGATCGGCATTCCCACGAAGAAGACCATGGTGGTGCCGTGCATGGTGAACAACTGATTGAAGACCTGCGGCGACACAAAGTGGTTGTTGGGGATGGCTAGCTGCACGCGCATCAGCAGGGCCTCGAACCCCGCGATCACCAGGAAGATCAAGGCGTAGCCGATATACATCAACCCGATCTTCTTGTGGTCGACGGTGGTCACCCAGTCGTGCAGCACCTCGAGCACAAGCCGGCGCGGTGCGGTCTGTTCGATGCCTGCGTTCACCGGGGCTTGGGTTGCCATTGCGCGCCTTCCTTGCTATTTCAGCGTCAGCAGATATGCAGTGACTGCGTCGAGGTCGTGATCGTTAAGGTGCATCGGCGGCATCAGCGCTCCGGGCTTGAACTGCGCAGGATTGTCGACGAAGGCGCGGAGATTTGCCGGGGTGAGCGGCAAGGACCCGGAGGCGATGGTGTCGCGGCCGGCCACGTGGGTCAGATCGGGCCCAAATGTTCCCGTGGCGACCGTTCCCGCCACAGTATGACAGCTAATGCAGGCGGTGCGCTCAAAGATATTGCGACCTTCGGCCACGCTGGGGTCCTCGATGGCCGGCTGTTGCTGGTGCGCGATCCAGGCGGCAAACTGGGCCGGCGTATCGGCATAGACCCGCAACAACATCTTGGCATGCTGGGTGCCGCAATACTGCGCACACTGCCCGAGATACAGCCCGGACGTCTCCGGATCCAGCCACATGGTATTCACCCGGTTGGGGATCAGGTCCATCTTGCCGGCCAGCCGGGGCACCCAGAAACTGTGATCCGTGTCGGCCGAGGACATAGTGAGATAGGTCGGCGTCGGATGCTTCGGGTCGCTGACGGGGATGTGCAGTTCGTTGGCAGTAACGATGCCCAGCCTGGGATAGCGGTACTCCCACCAGAACTGATGGCCGATTACGGTAACGTCCAGCGCGCTTGCGGGCTTCGGCGCGTCCTGGGTGGCCAGAATGATGCGTGCCGTGGCCAGAAACAGCATGACCACGATCAGGATGGGAATGACCGTCCAGGAAAGCTCAATCTGATTGCTGCCGTAGATCTGCGGCGGTTCCTGCAATGCGTTCGCGTCGCCGGCCCGATGGCGGTAGCGCAGCAGGACATACATCAGCAATCCGCCAACCACAAGAAAGATCGCGCCGGTGATGCAGAGCACGAGCAGCGACAGGCCAAAGATGGAATGCGCTGGAGTCCCTGCCGGGGCGAAGATGCTGGTGGAGCTACTACCGGAACCGGAAGACACTTGAGCCGCAATGCCTGACCAGATGTGCCGCGTCAACATGAATCTCCGGGAAACGACTGATGCAATAGGGTTGAGGGATTAGGCCTTCACCACCTGTCAAGGCGATGTAGTTTGTACAGGAATCATATCTCTTTCGGGGGTCACACGGAGGATGTACCTACGTCACGGAACGATAATCGCCTCAATATGAGTCGGGCCAGATGAGCGTTAGGGAGTGGGGACTGCAATCTGGTTCGTTGCGCGGCGCATTGACCACCAGGCAGCCAGTTGTGTAACCGCGTAGGCTGCCAGAACGGTCATCAGCGGATCGATGTTCAGCCGGTACCGGAATTCAGCGTGAGTGATGTAATAGGGAAGTGGAAACAGCAGCAAGGGCAGAGTCATCATGACCGCAAACCAGCGCATTCGTCTGCGGTAGATAAGCGCAAGCCCGGCGAAACCAAATACGGTCGTAAGCAGTGCGTGGATCTCGTAGAAAGGGGATTCATGAAGATTGCCCGTCCCCGCCCAGAAGCGGTACGCGCGCCGCAAACTGAGATTGAGGAAGTGTCCAGGTTGCGCGCGAATATAGCCCCACGCCTGTTTAGCCTGATCGTTGGTATAGGCCACCTCTCCCTTGGAGAGATAGCTGTCCAGTTCACGCCGGTTGAGCATGGGAGACAGCGATTCGTCCAGGTGGCCGGTCGCGCCTGGCCGGTTTCCCATGTACAGTTCGAGCCCGACGGTGCTGCGCAACGGAATGAATGCGTGAAACCGATACGCGTTGCGGATGGGCCACGGGGAGTAAACCAGCAACAGCGCCAACAATCCTATGACTGCGGCTGACCGCGCCACGCGCCAGGTTGCATACGCCAACCAGCCCATGATCGCCAGAAATGACGGCAGCAGGGCAGGGTTGATCAGCGCCGCGATGCCACCACAGACGCCCAGCAGAATCCATGCTGCCCTTGTTGGCTCGCGATGACAGCGGATCGCAAGCGCGATGATCCCGACGAATGAGCACGCTGAGATGCTCGTCTCCCAGAAGATGGTCGGAATCCACCATAGCGGGAGAGAGACTGCCCAGAACGCGCCGGCGAGGGTAGCGGTCCGGGAGTCGAGCATCTCCCTGGCGACATGCATCATCAGCCAAATAGTCAGCAGGCTCACAACCACCTGCAATCCTGTAATCACCAGCGCGGAGGCAAACGTGTCTGCGCCGAAGACCATGAATATAGGTGCAATCAGCAGCGGGTAACCCGGGGCCACAATGGCTGTGGGACCCGTCGAACCGCCGAACGGCGAGCTGAAACCTAACCCATGAATCAGGGAGTTCGCAAGCAGACCCATTTCGTAGGGATGACCAAATAGATACGTTCGCGGATTGCTCGTGAAGAATATCCGTAACGCGAGCAAACGCATACCCAACGCCGCCGCGAAGATCACGACGAGCGAACGATTCCGGACGAACCAGCCTCCGGGTGAATGCGATTGAGCCCTATCCAAAGTGGGTTCTCTCTTCAGGGCATCGGTGTGTGCGGACATGGATGAGATCACGTGAGGAACTCAAAGTCGAAACCAATAGCCATTGTGCCACTGCAAACGGCTTTGCGCGGTCTGAGATTCCCGTTGCTGCTTGATTCCTCCTGATATCGAATGCGGACGCTTCACTCATCGACCGATCCCGCAGTCGTATTGCGAGCGAAAGCCAGGAAACGATGATATCTCGCTGAAAGATGGCCTGAACAAGAACACAGGGAACGTCGCGCGAACCGGGCGCCACCATGAGAATTCTCTCATTCTAACTTGAAGTGGCAGATAAGTGTCTTAGAAACATGAATATAGAGGCCATTTTGGAGCGAACTTTAGTGTTATTCCGTGACACTTCTTGGGGATTTCTAATCTCTCGCGCTAACCCTACTCTTTCTTCATCCCATGGGACTCGCAAACCCGGAGTGCCGCGGAAACCCTGAACGAGGAGAAACAAAAAAATGAAGAACATGAAGCAGCTTATGACGAACCTGATCAACGAAGATTCTGGTCAGGATCTGATTGAATACGCACTGGTCGCGGCTCTGGTAGGTCTCGGCGCTGTCGCCGCAATGAAGGGGCTCTCGAACTCCATTGGCAACACTTTCAATGGCATCGGCACCTCGCTCACCGCAGCTGTCTAATTCGGGAAGGCTTATGTGAGTGTTAGACGTCGGCACTCACATAGGCTACCGCCCGGTTGGCGTGCGCCGCCACGGTTTTAGGCGGTCTACCATTCAATTGCCTCTCACCAACCCTGGATACACGGAGAACGAAATGAAGAACATGAAACAGCTTCTGAAGAGCCTGATCGCAGAAGAGTCCGGTCAGGATTTGATCGAATATGCTCTGGTCGCGGCCCTGGTGGGTCTCGGCTCCGTTGCCTCGATGAACGGTCTCGCCAGCTCGATCGCGAACACCTTCAACGGCATTGGCACTGCTCTCAACGCCGCTGTCTAACCCCGGATAAGGCTCACATGAGTTCGCTGAGAATTCATGTGAGCCTTACCCACAACTCCGCACAATTGTTGCTCATCCCCTAACCCTTCATGGCTTCTTAACAGGAACGATCAATGACTCCCCTTCAACCCGAATTGACGTATCCTGCAACCGCCGCTGCCTGCGCTCTGATCAGCTCTGTCTTTGATGTCAGGAGCCGGCGGATCCCGAATTTCATTACTATGCCCGCCTTCCTGTTTGGCCTTGCGCTGCACCTCGCGCTTGGCGGATGGGGCCAGTTGTTCACCGCTCTGGCTGCGGGAGTAATTTGCGGCCTGGTGTTTCTTTTGTTCTATCTAGCGGGTGGCATGGGTGCTGGGGACGTCAAGCTCATCATGGCCGTTGGATGCATCGCGGGCCTTTCGCATGTGGCCTACCTTCTGGTGTTGACCGCCCTGTCCGGCGGAGCGATGGCAATCGTCCTGGCTGTGGCCCGCGGACGCTTGCAGCAGACGCTGACCAACGTCGGCGCACTGGCCTCACATCACGGCCATGAAGGTTTGCAACCGCATCCGGAGATTAATCTCTCAAACAGTGAGACGCTCAGGCTGCCGTACGCCCTTGCAATTGCCGGCGGAAGCCTGCTAACGCTCTACTTTCAGTTCCAATAGAAGGGGTGCAGTGTGATTACGCGTCGACTCACCTCAGCTTTCATCATCGCCCTGGTGGTCTCTGGAGTCTTCACCTTCTGGCTTAGCCAGAAGTTCAAGACGCATACGGCTCCGCCGCCGCCCAAGAGCCAGTATGTCGCGGCGGCCGCAAACATGGAGGCAGGCCAGGTAATCAAAGCTGAGAATCTGCATATGGTTGACTGGCCTGCATCCATGCCGTTGTCCGGAGCATTCACCGCTCCTCAACCACTGGTCGGACGCATAGTTCTCTATCCCCTGGCGGCGGGTGAACCCATTCTCGAGCGGCAACTGTCCAGCGCCGGCTCAGGCAACGGCATCACGGTCAAAATCCCTGACGGGATGAGAGCGCTCTCACTGCGCACCGACGAAGTCGTCGGCGTTGCCGGATTTCTTCTTCCCGGCACTCATGTCGATGTCCTGGTTACACTGCATCCCGCGAACAATCCGGACCCACTCACTACCATAGTCTTGCAGGACGCTGAGGTCCTTGCGACGGGGCAAAAAACCGAGCCCGATCCTGACGGCAAGCCGGTCACCGCGACCGTGGTCACAATTCTCGTAAGCCCAGATGACGCCCAGCGCGTGGTCCTCGCAAGCACCCAGGGCATAGTTCGCTTTGTACTCAGGAACGGAGCCGACCGGCTGGATTTCACAGGTCAGCCAGTACTTCTCTCGCAACTGACACCAGCGCCGCCCATACCCCCGAAAGTCCAGAAGCCGGCGCCTGCCCCTCCTAAGCCCTACACAGTCGAGACATTCATGGGCGGAACAGTAAAGACGGACAACTTCCAGTGAAACCGAGAATATCCATTATCGAGCACAAGCTGGCATTCGCCATCACGGGTGCCCGTCTATCCATTGCGACGGCCTCCATTCTGATTGCAACATTGTCTCCTCTCGGCTTGGCACAGAGTGCGTCGCACCCCGTATCGGCGAGGGGCTCAATCGTCCAGGCAGTTTCATCGCCCAGCGGCATGGATAGCGTGAGCCGCGTTGCATCGGACGGAAAGACACTTCATGTAACGGTTGGTCATTCGATCTTTGTCGATACCAAAACCCGCCTGCGTCGCGTCTATGTAGCCGATCCCACCATACTCAACTCCGTCACTCTGACTCCCAATGAGATTGTTGTCACCGCGATGACCCCAGGCATCAGTTCGCTCACGCTGCTGGATGAAGCTGGTCAGGCGCAAAACTATGTAGTCTCCGCCGATCTTGACATCGATGGCCTTCGGCAGGCTATGGGTGAGACCACGCAGGGCGATTCCGTCAAAGTTGAGGGTAGCGGCGGCCGCGTAACCCTAAGCGGAACCCTCGCCAGCCAGGTAGTTGCCGACGATGCCGTGAAACTAGCGGGGCTCTATTCCAAAGAAGTGGTGAATGCGATAACCGTCGCCCCTGGCCATCCCAAGCAGGTTCGCCTCGAAGTGCGGATCCTGGAGGTGGACCGCACCAAGCTACTTGAGTTGGGCATCAATCTGTTCAACCCAGGAGGAAACACCAATTTCCTGGCGGCAGCTACGACAGCGCAGTACCCATCAACCGCGACGCTGGGAGGGGCTGCGAGTAGCACTGCCATCGGTTTGGTGACGGCGTCGAACCCGCTGAATTTCTTCCTGTACAGCGCAAAACTGAACCTCGGCGCGACCATCCAGGACCTGCAGAACAAGCAGGTCCTCCAGATCCTTGCCGAACCTACCATCACCACTGTGAGTGGCGTGAAGGCCGACTTCCTCTCCGGCGGCGAGTTCCCATTCCCAATTGTCCAGCCCGGCGGCGCTGGCGGCGCCCCGGTAATCACAATCTCATTCCGTCCTTACGGCGTAAAGGTCGAATTCACGCCCATCGTAAATGCAGACGGAACGATTACGCTCACCGTAGCTCCCGAAGTAAGTGCGCTGGATTACAGCAACTCAGTCACCATCGGCGGTTTCTCCGTCCCCGCGCTCTCCACGCGCAGGGCCTCCACCGAGGTCGAGTTGCGCAGCAACCAGAGCTTTGCCATTTCGGGTTTGCTGGATCAACGGACCACCGACATTCTCAACAAGACTCCGGGCATTGCCAGTATTCCTATCCTTGGGGATCTCTTCAAGTCGAAAAACAGCAACCATTCGACGACTGAGCTGATTGTTGTGGTCACGCCAACTGTAGTTGACCCATTGACGGAAACGACTGTGCCTGACCAACCGGTGCTGCCAATCCCAACCCTGGATACAAACGGATTTGACAAGTCACTGGGCAAGAACCTTAGCCCCAAGATCGCGGCTCCGCCGCTCAATCCCGATAAGCCGCCTATGGGCAATCAGGCTCCGCCGGTTGTTCCAACTCCCGCAGCTGCGGCAGCTCCAGCGGCAAGCACTGGCCCCAGCCCAGTAGAGACTCCGGCGAAAACTCAGCCGCCGCCGTCGTTAACTGCGTCGATTGCCATTGCAACTCCGCCGCCAGAGAACAAGATTCCTGCGCCGGCACCTTTGAATAGGACCGATGTCGGCCCATCACCGCCCCTTGCGCCGGCTACCGCCTCCAATGCAGGCGATCCACCAACCGATGTCGCAGGGACGCAAGCGCATTCTCTAGTCGAAATCATGGCCCTCTCTCACGAATCGGATGCCGAAGCCATGGTGGCTGCATTGAACCGCCACGGGTATCACGTCGCGGTGCGCCATGAAGCCCAGGACGCATTGCTACACCTGGATGTAGGGCCCTTTGCAAATGAAAAGGATGCCGAAACAATGCAGCAGCGGCTGATTGCCGACGGATACAATGCCACGATCAAGTGACTATCGGCGTGGGATGCTCACAGATCTCGCGCGACGTGTAATGAATTGTAAGTTGCAAAGAGGATATTCGAAGTGACTCAAGTTCCGAATAACACGAGTATTCCCACCGTTGCCCTGATCACTGTTGGCCTCGACCAGACACTGGCTGATCGGGTAGCTGAAGCTGCCTCGGGAATGTTGTGGGCTGTGCACCGCTGGGATTGCGACGGTTACATATCAGTAGACAAGCGCCCACCATTTTCCCAGTCAGTGAAGTCCTCTCAATACTGCATCGCTGTTATCGATTTCGACAAAGACATTCACCAGGCTATCGATGCCGCGGCCTATATTCAGCAGGTGTTTTTTGGTAGGGCTATCCTGGTTGCGCTCTCGGCAAAACAGGACCGCGATACACTTCTGCGCGCAATGCGCGCCGGATGCAACGACTTCCTCGGCGGAGAGTTCGAGGAAGCTGCTTTTACAGAAACACTGAACCAGCTTAACCAACAGTGGAATACCAAAGCGGCTCGCAACGCTTCACGGGGGGCGGTGCTCACGTTTTTCGGGGCCAAGGGCGGAGTAGGAACGACCACTCTAGCGGTGCACATTGCCATATACCTGGTCCAGTGTCACAACAAGAAAACCCTTCTGATCGACAACCATCCACAGTTGGGTCATGCCTGCATTTACTTGGGGATTGATGGCAGTCGGTACAATTTTCACGAACTCGTCCGAAACCTGAATCGACTCGACAGCGAGCTGCTTCGCGGTTACATAGCAACCCACTCGAGCGGCCTTGAAGTTCTCTCTTCACCCGACACCTGTGATGGACGGAAGGCGACCGATCCGGAATCAATGGCTCAGACGCTCGACTTCCTGCGTGGAGAGTATGACTACGTAATTGTCGATTGTCCCACCTGTCTGGATGAGACCAACCTTGCGGTGTTCGATGCATCCAACCAGGTGTATCTGATAGCCACGCCGGAAATCGGATCGGTTCGCGACCTGTCCAGGCACGTGGACATTCTGTCTCAGAACGAGCAGAACGCCGACAAGGTCAAGGTTGTTATCAATCGCTTTGCCGCGCAGCATGCGGTAAGCCTGGAGCAGATCGAGAAGGCAATTCGCCTCCCCATCGCTTTCAAACTCCCAAATAGTTACGCAGAGGTGGTGCGCTCAGGAATTATGGGCGAACCCATTAGCTACAAGAGCAAAACCGAGTTCTCGGCGCAGCTTCTAAAGTGGACTAGCAGCCTCGGAGGAACCGTTATCGAGGAGGAGGAAATAACTCCGAAGAAATCCAAATTCTCCCTCTGGAAGTAACTCTGAACTACAAACTGTCGAGGCAGCGGGTTACCCGCTGAAATGGCCCACATGAACATAGTCTCGTCAAATTCAAACCGGTCCAATGAGCAGCGGTCGGCAGCCCCCGCGCGAACGATTGGCGACGGAGTTCAGCAGCATATCAAGACTGCGGTTCACAAGGAACTGATCAAGCGCATTGACCTCGACAAGCTGGGAGACATGCAGGAAACTCCCGGCGCCCAGCAGCAACTCTTCGCCGTTATTCAGCAGATTATCAACGAGCAGGGAGTTCCTCTAAGTGCTGCCGAACGCGACCGGCTAGCACAAGAGGTGGTTGACGAGGTCTTTGGACTCGGGCCTTTGGAACCACTTCTTAAGGATGACACAATAAGCGATATTCTCGTAAATACCTGTAACTCGATCTACGTAGAACGCCGTGGCGTTCTCGAGAAAACGTCGCTTACCTTTCAGGATAACAAGCACCTGTTGCACATCATCGACAAGATCGTCTCCGCAGTCGGGCGCCGCGTTGATGAGTCATCCCCGATGGTGGACGCGCGTCTTCCCGACGGCTCTCGCGTCAACGTGATTATTCCGCCTCTCGCTGTCGACGGACCGATCCTCTCCATCAGGCGCTTTGGTTCCAACCCCCTGGGAGCGGCAGACCTGTTGAGAAATCAGGCGCTGACGGCACCGATGCTTGAGTTTCTAAGCGGGTGCGTGAAAGCGAGGTTGAACATTATCATTTCGGGAGGAACCGGCTCCGGCAAGACGACCTTGCTCAATACGCTCTCAAGCTTCATCTCCGAGAAAGAGCGGATCGTGACCATTGAAGACTCAGCCGAATTGCAGTTGCGGCAAGAGCACGTGGTGAGGTTGGAGACCAGACCTCCCAACGTCGAAGGGAAGGGCAGCATCCGGCAAAGAGAATTGGTCATCAACGCGTTGCGTATGCGCCCCGACCGAGTGGTACTCGGAGAGGTCCGCGGCGAAGAAACGCTGGACATGCTGCAAGCCATGAATACAGGCCATGACGGATCGCTAACAACCATTCACTCCAACACGCCCCGGGACGCGCTCGCACGTCTCGAAACAATGGCCATGATGGGAGAAATCCGCATCGCCGAAAAAGCAATTCGCGCGCAAATTGCAGCCGCAGTTCACATCATCGTCCAAGCTTCCCGCATGAGTGATGGAACCAGGCGCATCACACACATTACGGAACTTACCGGAGCCTTCTCCGATGTCATTAGCATGCAGGACATCTTCTTATTCGAGAAGAAGGGTATAGGTCCGAACGGTAAAGTGAAGGGGCGTTTCTACGCCACTGGAATTGTCCCGAAGTGCACTGACAAGCTGATAGCTGCTGGCATCCAAGTAACTGCCGGTCAAGCCGACCACAGCGTCGAGATTTAGCCTGAAAGGAGGCCCATGGTACTGGTCATCGCATTTATCGCTTTACTATCTATAACCTTTGGAATCATGGCCCTCCTGATGAGTTCTTCCAGGAACCAACGAGTCATCGCCAAGCGGGTTCTTTCCATTCTTGCTACGGGGCCACAATGTAGCTCAGATGATGCGCCGCTTCAGCAATTGCTCAAATCGGAACAGATCAATAGATTCGCCTGGTTGAATGCACTCATTCAGAAGTATCACGTTTCGCGAATGCTGAAGACCAGAATTACGCAGGCAAATGTCAAGACTACTCCCGCAATTCTCCTCGTGACATCATTTGGGCTGGCTCTAGTTGGATTTGTCGGCGTTTCGTTGTTTATAGATCTCATCGCGCTTGAGTTAGCAGTCGCAGCTCTGCTCGGCTATCTTCCTATCGGACTCCTATCTTTCAAGCGATCACGGAGAATCAACGCATTTAATGCGGCACTACCTGATGCCATTGACATGATGGGTCGGGCCCTGCGTGCAGGACACTCGATGACTGCATCGATCAACATTGTTGCGGAGCAGAGTTTGGAGCCAGTCCGCTCGGAGTTTGGCGAGGTGTTTAAACAGCAGAATTTTGGCCTGCCGTTGCGCGACGCCATGACACAGATGCTGGACCGAGTTCCCTCCCAGGATCTGCGCGTGCTTGTGACCGGCATGCTCGTGCAGAAGGAAACTGGCGGCAATTTAGCCGAAATACTCGATCGCATCGCAAACACTATCCGTGAGCGCCTGAAGATTTACGGTGAAATCAAGACGCATACCGCACAGGGAAGAATGACGGGCTGGATCCTATGCGCACTTCCCATCGTGATGCTGGTCGCAATTAATATGATTAATCCGGGTTATTCCAACATGCTCATCAACACTTCCATCGGCAAGATGCTAAGTTATATCGGAATAGCCCTGCTCATCACCGGTGGCGTGATAATTCGGCAGATCATTAATGGGATTGAGGTGTAAGGATCATGCCTGTCTTCTTCTATGCGGTGCTGGGGCTGATTATATTCGGCGTGGTTGCTCTTCTTCTAACTCCGAACCTATTTCGCCCGTCTCCCGAAGCCCAGCGTATCCTTGATGTGGTGCAGAGTACCCGACCCGACCAGCGCACAATAAGCAGCAAGGAACAGTTGCAGACTCGGCTTCTCGGCCTGGCGACCGGATTGCGGATTCGCCTGGGGCTGGCGGAAAACCCCGTCCTCAAGGCGCGTTTGGCTGCCGCAGGTATTAAGGGTACCGCCGCGTCCGACATTTTCTTTGCATCTCAGTTTCTAGCGCCAGCCACCGGGGCTGTGGTGGGTACCCTGATCGGAACCAACGCGCTGTCGTATGTTCTGGGGTTGGGAGCGCTCGGTTATATGGCCCCGAACATGTGGCTGAACTGGAAGACGAGCCGCAGAAGGAAGCGGATTCGGCGCAGCATTCCGGACGCGCTCGACCTAATGGTGATTTGCGTTGACGCCGGTCTCGGCCTGGACCAGGCCCTGCTTCGTGTGGGAAACGAACTGGGTGTTAGTTATCCAGACATTCAGGAGGAGTTTCTCCAGGTGAATCGTGAGCAACGCGCTGGCAGGCCACGACTGGAAGCCTGGCAGAACTTGGCGGATAGGACCCAGATTGAAGAGTTCACAGCATTTGTAAGTATGCTTGCACAAACCGATCGCTTTGGCACGCCGATCATCCGTGCACTCACACGCCTGTCAGAAGACATTCGGATGAAGCGGAAACAACGAGCTGAAGAGGCTGCCGCGAAGACGAAGATCAAGATCATCTTTCCCCTGGTGCTTTGCATATTCCCGTGCATATTCATTGTTCTGCTTGCGCCGGCAATATTGAGCATCATGATGGGAATGCAAGGAGTGGGCCAGTAACTGATGAAGCCGATGCAGAGTATTCGTCGAGATTACGCGGCGCAAATCAATCACGATATTGAGGAGAGTGGTCGAAAAGAGATTATTCCAAAGAGAAATGAATGCTAGTCCGGCGTAGTCAGACTAGTAAACACTACTTTGGTGGAATTGGCGGAATTCAAAGGCGTACGAGATTATAGTAAGGTCTCGACTGACTGAGATCCAGCGATGTTTGGAAGCAGATATTGACTGTGACACTAGCGAGTTCAAAGGGAAAGGAGGATGGTTATGATTATTGTTCAGATTGTAGCTGGAGTGCTGGCGGCAGCCGTACTGGGAATTATCGTGTATCGCAGGAAGCAGAAGACTGCCTAACTCAGAGCCTGTCGCGCTGAGGGATTTTCATGTTTAGAGTAACTAATACAACCCGAGGTACGATTGTAGGCGATAACATCGAGTTGGCCGACACTTCCCTAAAACGGATGTTCGGGCTTCTCGGTAGGCGAGGTTTGAACGCCGGCGGAGGGTTATGGATCAAACCCTCGTCCGGCGTTCACACTTTCGGAATGGCCTTCAAGATCGATGTTGTGGGTCTAGATCGCGATCTCAAGGTCATCAAGCTATGGCGCTGTCTGGCGCCATTTCGAGTGACTTCCGTCAGCTTGAAGATGAAAAGCGTCTTGGAATTACCATGCGGAACTATCTCGCAGTCCCAGATGCATCTGGGTGATCAAATGCACATCTCCTCCGCTTCTTAGTACACCTTGTTTGCCGGATCTAACCATGTTGGCCGCGCATCTGCGTCCTGATATAGCTGGGAGAACGCGATATCTCAGGCCCGCACCAGCGTCGCAGCCAGCAGTCCCAGGACGATCCCATAAAGATCCACCGCAACTTCGAACGACGCAAGCTCCTTTGCCGGATCGAGCGGCAGATACAGCATGGTCGCCGCACCGCCGGGAACCGTGCGCCCCTTGCCATGAAAGCTCGCAGCATCCAGTGTCCGGGTCAGGCCACTGCGCAGGTCCACACGCGGGGGCAGCGGTGCAGTATTGACGAAAAGATAGTCGTCCAGCAAGTAGTCTTGTTCGATCGGCCACCAGGTTTCCGGATTGCGCAGGGCCAACTTAGCCGTTGTTCCGTCCTTATAGGAGACCATCACTGTTCCATGCTGCATCCGGCTGCATTGGGGAAGCGTGCTTCCGGCCATCAGCAAATAGATCCCGTGCGCACGTCCACTCACAACGACCTTCGCCGCGCGCTCGTCCTGGTTCCAGTAAGAGAGAAACAAGCAATTGGGTAGGTCTCTTCCCGGCGTAGCGAAGTCCACTCCCAGCGCAGTCTTCAGCAAACCCCCAGCAGCGCGTAGGCCAGCGTCATCGATGCTCGCGCGCCCGTCAGGGTTTGCCCATCCGCCGAGCAGGTTGTCTGGGAAGGCCAGCGAACAATACTGCGATCGCGGTTCCGCATAAACGCGGGTGAAGGTTTCAGGCACGTTGTGCTTCAGCAGGGAAGAGAGATCCACCTGCTCCCCAGGCAGGTCCGCAGGCATGCTCGGAACCGCGGCAAACGCCGGCGCGTCGGCTTTCGCCTCAAACGAGATGGGCATCGTCCATGCGCAATCTCCCTCACGCACATTCGCAAACACGGTATGAAATCCAGCCGCCCTCACCTTCCCATCTGCGAGGCATCCCTGCGGATCGTCGATCTGTTGCAGCCGAATCGCGACCGGCAATGCTATCGCTTCACCCACGCGATAGCTGCGCTGAGCCGGAGCAGCTAAGGGAGCACGCCCATGCCATTCAACGCTAACGCGATTCGCCCGCGCTGCCGGCAGTTTCACTGTCAGCACCGGCGCTCCTACTGCCGCCGTATCGAACGCACACTCCATCCGGCGCCCATTACTGATCACTACCGGCAGCAATGTAGTTCGCGCCGGTAGCACCAGCGTCAGCGGAACGGCCTTGGCCAGGCCGCTGGTAAACTCGTACGTCTCGCGTGTCCCCTCCCGTTTCCACGCAAAGTCGAAGTCCTTGTGTTGCATCGAAGCCCGGTCCCACTCGCTGGGAAATCCCGGCCTGATCTTCACCTCACCGGCAATCAAGTCCGGCTGCACACCAAACAACCCTTCCACCAGCGCGCGCGACGAAATCCCGAGCGGGTCCCCGAAGTCCCGCTGCGCCTCCTGCCGATGCACATCGAGCGCCGAAGTCATATGAAAATCCCCGGGGCATAATCCCATGTACATCGAGTCCAGGAGGTTCCCCTTGAATATTCTGTAGGCCTCGTCCCGCATTCCCGTTTGCCACAGCGCCAGCGCCGTGTGCATGTTCTCGCCCAGCAGCAGCAGGTTCAGCGACCACATATACGGAAGCCAGTCCGAGCACGAGAGCATGTACCATCCACCCTCCGGCACGCCGTCTCCATGCACCGGCACATGCTTCAGCACCGCCAGTCGTTCAGCCGCCATCTGCCATGCTTGCCGCGCGGTTGGCACCTCGCTGTCGATGGTGTGATACACCGTCCACAGCGCCGGATTCGTATACACCGTCTGTGGACCAAGCAGGTCTTTCGATTCGCCGAACGCGCCCTGTTCTTTAACCCACAGCAGTTCCTGCATGCCCTGGTGGATCAGTTCTGCCTCGGCCTCATAGGCAGAACCATCTTCGCCGATCGCCTTCGCAAGCTTCGCCGCCGCGCGGAACGCGAATACGTTGTATGCGGAGGAGTGTGCCGCGCCGCCGCCGTTGTACTGCAGGTTGTCGCTCGCCCAAATCGCAGCGTAAGCCTCATACAACGGAAGCTCCTTGCCGCCTGGCCCCGCGTACGTTCTGCGGAAGAGCCTGTGCTCCCACGCGAGATGCCGCTGCAATGCCGGCCACACTTCCTTCGCAAACTCCAGATCGCCGGTCCACATCAAATGCCGCAGCAGCACATCCATGAACACCATATTCATGTCGTAATGGTTGTTTGATATGTCGCCATTGGAGTGGAGCAGCTTCTCTTTACGGGTGAGATGGCTGTTGGCATCCCAGGGGCCGCTCGCTGGATCGCCTGTCGTCACCGGGGTCACATTCTGCCGTTTCAGCCAATGCCTAAACTCCAGCACCGCGCGATCGTGATTTCCCAGGGCATCCAGATTGTATGGCCCGCGCCATCCGGCAAGCGCCGTGCGCCAAGCCACGCCGCCATGCATTACGCACTCAGCCTTCTGGTCCCAGATCGTCTCCGCCGCAATGCCGAAGTTTCCCGCGGCCGCATTCACATACTCATCCGGCGTGTCGATCTCGAGCGTCCTCGCGATTGCCTCCACCTGCGCGCTGCGCTTCGCGAATATCAGCGACGAACCGTCGCCTGCTAAGGTGACGACTGCTAGGTTGTCCTTCTCCCAGGCCTCGGCCACCTGGTCGATTCCGACATAGATCGCAGCAGCCTTTAGCTCCGCCGCCCCTATCAGGACCGGGTGAGTTGGCGCGGCCGCGAAAGAACCCTCCAGCGGCGCAGGTGCCTTCGACCATGCGTCGAAGCTTGAAACCGATAACACCGAACCCGGTGGGAAACTCAGATTCAATGTCGCCGCCTTACTTCCAAGCCGCACATGGCGGCGTACAGTTGTCGGCAGAATCCGAAATTCGTTATCCGCGCATTCCTCCTCCCGCACCTGGAAGAACTCGCTGACGGGCTGAACTTCGCAGCCGATGTCGCCGCCGCGGCGGCCCTTCTTGCCGCTGACACCGCCGAAGGCCCATGCGAGCTTCGTGCCGTTCGGGAGGTCATGGCCCTCGACCTTAAGGAGCAAGCCGGAGCCTTCGCCTGCGGTCAGCAGTTCGGCGCGCAACATTCCTTTGCCGAGCAAGGAGTCGCGAATCTCGTAGATCATGCGGCCGGGTCGGTAGCGGGCTACCACTTCGTCCGCCTCGGCGGCCCACTTCGAAGTTGTACCTGAGGCGGCGATCAAGCCGAGCTTCAAATTCCCGCCGTGACCCGGCAGGTAGAGCGAGAACTCAGGCAGATCGCCGGCGTCCACGCGGAAGTCGCCCACCTGCATGGGAGTGCTGACTCCATAGATCGGCCGGTTGAAGAACTCCTTGCCATTGCGAATCACGAACTCGCCGCCCACCGGCCGGTAGCGCAGAGGCCTGCGCGTCATCGACTCCATCAACGGCTGAATTCCCCCGGTAATCACCCCCGGCGGAGGCATGGTCGCCGCAGCCTCCTGCGCATTCGTCCTCTGCGCCGCTGCCGCGCGGGTTGCCGCGTCTCCCGCCGAGCCTGCCGCTTGCCCCAGTCCCCTAAGGCCCGTCGCCGCCTGCGCCGCTGCCGCACCGGAAATCGCCAGAAATCGCCGCCGCGACCACCCTTTACCAAATCTCATCGCACACCTTCACCAATCTCAACTGCCGCCGAATGCTACCAACCCGGCTCACCCACCGGCAAATCTCAGTGCGAGCTCCATGTCTTGTCCGCCGAATTACACAGCCGCTCCAACGTACAGTCCGCGCAACGCGGCTTGCGTGCATAGCAGATCTGCCGTCCGTGGAAGATCATCTCGTGCGAAAAAACGATCCACTTCGACTGCGGAACCACCTTCATCAGATCCTGCTCCACCTTCTCCGGCGTCGTGTTCTTGGTCAGCTCCAGCCGCCGCGAGATCCGCAATACATGCGTATCCACCACTACACCCACCGCAATTCCAAACCAGCTCCCCAACACCACGTTCGCCGTCTTCCGCGCCGCGCCCGGGATGCGCAGCAACTCTTCCATGGTGTGCGGGACCTCGCCGCCGAATTCCTCAGTCACCACGCGCCCCGCGCCCTTGATCGACTTAGCCTTGTTGCGAAAGAATCCGGTCGTCCGGATCAGTTCTTCAAGTTCGGTCAGGGAAGCGGCGGCCATAGCCTTCGGCGTGGGAAACGCAGCGAATAGCGCCGGCGTCGCCAGGTTCACCCGTACATCCGTGCACTGTGCCGAAAGAATCGTGGCAACCAACAGCTCCCACGCGCTGCGATGGTTCAACGCACACTTCGCCTTGGGATACGCCTTCTTCAAGGCATCCAGAATCGCCGCCACACGCTCAGGCGCCAGCGGATTCGAACTCTTCCCGCGCTTGACCTTCGCCGCGACGGGCTCCGTCGCAGCAATCGCTCGCGCCTTCGCTCCCGGCGGCGCAACCGACACCGTCGCAGTCGCCTTTTTCAGCGCGCTCTTCGTCTGTTTTACGGGGACCGACGCGACCCTTCTCGTTGCCACTGGTCTCTCGCTTTCAACTGACAACTAGCAACTAACATCCTGCAACTGTTCTTATCCCAATCGATCCAGCATCTCCATCGCTGGAACCCGCACGCAACTGAAGATGGGAAAATCCTTCAGCGTATACATGCTGATTTCCGTCTCGCGCAGTTGCTGCACCAGGTCGAGGAAGTCCTCCGGGAAGTTCGTCTCGAACGCCACCACAAACTCCTGGTCATCCAGCCCGAACGAGTAGGTCGTGTTCAACTTCACCCGCGGATACAGCAGCCCAATCCGGATGTGCTCATCCATCAGTCGTTTTCGCTCGCCCATAGGCAGCAGATACCACGCGCGCGTCTTCCAGAATGGGTAGATGAAGATGTACTTCTGTCCGCCCGGCCGGATCGCACCGCGCCCTTCGCCCTCACTCTCGTCTGGCCGGCCGATCTGGTACTGCGAGCGCTTGGTCATCGCCAGAAAGTTGTGCGGCGAGTCCAGATAGCCGCCCAGCGGCGTCCGCAGCAGCTCACTGCGCATCTGGTTCAGTTCGTCGACGCCGTAGCCGATCGACCACACGCACATGTCCACGTCGCCCCGCGTTCCCACGGTCGAATACGTGAGCGACAGAAACTCGCCCGGCTTGTTCCACCTCGCCAGCACCTCGGTGAACGTCGCCTTGTGTGCGGCCTTCTCCGCCGCCGGAAGGCGCCGCCACTCCGGCATCACCTTGTAGAAACTGAAACACACGATCTGTCGCTTCGCCGGCTGCTTTGCGGGATCGTGCGCCTGCGCCTCTGTCTGAGAACCAGCCCCATAGCTGCTTGCCGGGCGATCTGTAGCCACTGGAGCCGCTACTGCGGGTAGCGGCTCAGGAACCTGGTGTTGCGGTCGAATAAACTCTGCCATGGGTCGATTGTCTCCCGAACCCTCGCATGCTGGCAAAGGGACGCTACCGCAGAAAATCGAAGTTGCCATCCCCCTGCGATACCACCCGCTGCAGCCGCTCGGTATGCACCACCTCATTGCTGGGATACCACAGCGGAATCGACGGCATGTCCTCCGCCAGAATCTTCTGCACCTCCACATACTCCGCGCGCCGCTTCGCCTGCACCTCGTCCGCCGGCCCCGTCTCCTGCGCAGCCTCGGCCAGCAGCGCGTCCACTCGTCGATTCACGTAATGTCCCCGGTTCGCCCCCTTCGGCGGAAAGCTGTCCGAAGCGTACATGTAACGAAAAATGTCCGGGTCCTCGTTCGACCCAATCCACTTCAGGATGTACATCTGGAACGCGCCCCTGGTCACATCCGAATAGAATGTGCCAAACTCCGCCGAACGCATACTCAGCGCAATCCCCGCCGCGCGCATTTGCTCCTGCAGCACCGCTGCCAATAACCGCGTCGTCTCATCCGTGCTGATCTTCAACGTCAGCCGCAGCCGTACACCGTCCTTGCCCGCCGGAAACCCCGCCGACTCCAGCAACGCCGCCGCCCGGGCCGGATCATGCGGGTACTGCGCCAGCTCGGCGTCGCCGGCCCGTGCCCAGTCTCCCGGCGGCAGCAGCGTGTCTGCCAGCCGCGCATGACCCCGCCACAGCGCCGCCATAATCGCCGGCCTGTCTATCGCCAGCGCCACCGCCTGGCGCACTCGCTTATCGCGCAGCACCGGGTCCTCGACGTTGAAGTTCAGGTACCAGACGTTCGCTCCCGGGCCGCTTGCCGTCTCCAGGCCCGGCGCATCCTTCAGCGCATACACCATGTCCGGGGTCAGCACATTGCTGGCTGCGTCCGCCGAACCCTTCTGCAACTCCAGCGCGCTGGTAATCGTGTCTGGAACCACGTTGAACTGCAGCCGATGAATTTCTGGATGCGACTGCTGACCGTTGACCTCCAGGCCCGCGCTCCAGCACCCCGGCCAGCGCTCCAGCACCACCTCCTTGTCCTGCACCTGGCTCACGAACCGGTACGGCCCCGACCCCACCGGGTGCAAGCCAAAGTCACTGCCCGCGCCCCGCGGCACCACGCCAAACAAACCGTCGCTCATGTTGAAGAGCAGCCCCGCATCCGGCCGCTTCATATGCACCACCACGGTTAGCCGGTCGCGCGCCTCTGCCCTGTCCACTGCGCCGAAGTTGCCGCTCTTCGGTGTGATCAGCCCCGCCACCTTCGGGTCGATCAGGCTTTCGATCGTCCAAACCACATCCGCGGCCTCCAGCGGCCGCCCATCCTGAAAGCGCACCCCGTCGCGCAGATGAAACACCCACTCTTCTGAACCGGATTGCGCATCCGGCTGCTCCTCCCAACTCGTCGCCAGCCATGGCCGCAGGTTGTACTGCTCATCCTTCTTCACCAGAGCGTCAAAGATCAGCCCGCCCACCCGCTCCGACTGCGCATCCGTCCCTTGCCGCAGGTCCAGGTTGTTCGGGCTACTCTCTAAAATCACCACCACCGTCCCCGGCGGCGGCACCACGCCATGGCAACCCACCATCCCGAGTACCAACACGACAGCGCTGCCGCAAACCCGGGTGCCCCATCTTCGCGCCCGATTCTGGACGCTAAGGTGGGCATTCGCGAAGCGAACCGCTCTTCCGCAGACCGCCGCAAGTCTCATCCGTACGAAACCTTCCCCAGCACCACCGCTCTTGCCGCTCCGGTCGCCGCTGGAACATTCCCCGCCATTCCATTCCAAGTCAGCCACGCCAGCAGCGCGAACGCCACGCCCTCCTTCGCCTGCGCCGGAACCCCCAACTCCTCCAACGCTCGTGTCCGCACGCCCATCTCCGCGAACACGTCCCGCATCATCACCATCAGCGCCTCATTTTTCGCCCCACCTCCCGCCACGCACAACTCCGTCTTCGCCGCCGGCCCCAGATGCGCCGCCACAAAATCCTTGTACGCTGCCACCACAGACTCCGCCGTCAGCGCCGTCGCAGTCGCCACCACATCCGCATCCGTCCCGCCCGCGGCTCGGCACATTGCAATCAACCGCTCGGCGAACTCGGCGCCAAAATCCTCCCGCCCACACGACTTCGGCGGCAGGGCAGAGAAGTACGTCTCCCGCATCAGCCGCCCCACCACGTCGCGCAGAGCCCCTCCCCGCCGAGCCACCGCCCCGTTCCGGTCAAATTTCTTCCCAAACAATTTGGCCATGCAATAGTCCACCACCATGTTTCCCGGCCCGGTATCGAACGCCATCACCGTCCCAAGTCCCGCGCCCGCCGGAATCGCCGTCAGGTTCGCAATCCCGCCCAGGTTCAGCAGCACACGGTTCATCTTCGCCGAGCGGAACAGGCACCAGTCCAGCATCGGCACCAGGGGCGCTCCCTGCCCACCCGCCGCCAGGTCCGCCGGCCGAAAGTCGCTCACCACCGGACACCGCAGCCGCTCAGCCACCACCGCCGCCTCGCCCATCTGCCATGTAGACCGCAAGGGCGCTCCCAAATACCGCACCGCTCTTGCTGCGTGATGAACCGTCTGCCCATGGCACCCCACCAGCCCCACCTTCGCCCCGAACTTCGTAGCAGCCCGTTCCACGCACTCCGCATAAATCCCACCTAGCCGCCAGTTCAGCCGGCTCATCTCCGCAGCCGGCAGTGCGGCACCCTCCATCACTCGCAGCACGGCTGCCCGCACCGCCTTCGGGTACGTCGTCCCCAGGTGCCCAATCAGTTTCACCCGCGGCGGATCGCCCCCGCGCACTGCCGGCCCAATCCGGCACAACGCGACGTCCACTCCGTCCGCCGAGGTTCCACTCATCACTCCCGCAACCACCATCGCCTTTGCCTTAGCTCCTGACATCACGACGAGGCCCCCAACTCCCGCTGCAACTCAGCCAGCAAGTTCAACGCCTCCCGAGGTGTCAACCCATCCACATCCACGGCCGCCAGTCGATCCACAATCTTCTGCGACAGCGGCGTAAACATCGTCATCTGCAGGGGGTGTGATGCAGCCGCGTCCGCCGGCTCCAGCGCCCGCGCCACCTGCTGCGTCTCCGCCCGCTCATGCAGCTTCAGCACCTCCCGCGCCCGCGCAATCACGTTCCCCGGCAACCCCGCCAGGCGCGCCACCTCGATCCCGTAACTCTTGCTCGCCGCCCCCGCCTCCACCGTGTGCAGGAACACGATCCCTCCCGCCGTCTCCTTCGCCGTCACCCGCAGGTTCTTCAGCCGCGCCAGCCGTTCCTCCAGCAGCGTCAGCTCGTGATAATGGGTCGCGAACAGCGTCCGGGCTCCAATCCTCTCGTGCAAATGCTCTACCGCCGCCCACGCCAGCGAAAGCCCGTCGTATGTTGCAGTTCCACGCCCCATTTCATCCAACAGTACAAGGCTGCGCGCGGTCGCGGTGTTCAGAATCGCCGCCGTCTCCGTCATCTCCACCATAAACGTCGACCGTCCCCGCGCAACGTTGTCGCTTGCCCCAATCCTGGTGTAAATGCGATCCACCAGTCCCAGCCGCATCCTCTCCGCCGGCACAAAGCAGCCGCATTGCGCCATCACCACCAGCAGCGCCGCCTGCCGCAGATACGTGCTCTTGCCGCCCATATTCGGCCCGGTAATCAGTGCAATCGACGCCCCGGACTGGCCCTCGTTCGAATCCCCATCCAGCCACGCCTCCAGCGAGATCGAGTTCGGCACAAAGCGACCTCCGCCCGATTCCTCCATCCTCCGCTCGACCACCGGATGTCGCCCCGCCACAAACTCCAGCACGCCTGATTCTTCCACTTCCGGCCGCACCCACCCCCGCAGCGCCGCCTGGTGTGCAAAACACGCCAGCATGTCGATCTCCGCCACCCGCCGAGCCGTCTCCCGCATCCTCCCGGCGCCGTCCAGAAGCCACCTGCGCAGGTCGGCGAAAATCCGCCTCTCGATCTCTCCCGACCGCTCCTGCGCCGTCAGAATCTTTGTGTCGTACTCCTTCAACTCCGGCGTCGTAAACCTCTCCGCGTTCACCAGCGTCTGCTTTCGCTCGTAATCCGCGGGGACAGATTTACTATTAGCCTTAGTCACTTCCAGGTAATACCCAAAAACAGAGTTGAATCTAACCTTCAGGCTCCCAATCCCCGTTCGCTGCCGCTCCCGCTCCTCAATCGCGGCCAGCGCCTGTCGACCGGATCGCCCCAACTCACGCAACTCATCCAACTCCGCATCCACGCCCGCGCGGATCACACCGCCATCCGCCAGGCTCACTGGCGGCTCGTCCACAATGGTCCTGGTGATGAGCGCATAGAGATCCTCCAGAGCGTCCATCCCTGTGGAAATCCCCGCTCCAACCCCGGGAAGCCCTGTGGAAATAGTCTCTTGGCCCCCTGCAGCAGCTGTGGAAATCCCTGTGGAAGCAGCGCCCGCACCGCCCAACTCCCGCCACCGCCGAGCTTTGAAAGCCCCAACCGCCTCCCGTACTCCCGGCAGGCACGACAGCGTTGCCGCCAGCGCCAGGACCTCGCGCGGCCCGGCCGAATCGAGCGCCACTCGCCCCAGCAGGCGTTCCATGTCCAGCACTCCGCCCATCGACCGGCGCAATCCTTCGCGCCGGGGCAAATCGCCAGCCGCTTCGGCCACGGCCTCCAACCGCGCCTGAATCTCCCCCAAATCGTTTGCCGGCCTTAGCAGCGTGGCTCGTAGCAGGCGTTTGCCCATCGGCGTCGAGCACGCATCCAGTGTGTGAAACAGCGTCGTCTGCGCCGACTCGCCCGCAAACAGCGGTTCCACCAGTTCCAGGTTCCGCACGCTTACCGCATCCAGCACCAGGCACCCAGCCCGTTCATAGAATCGAATCGTGTCGATATGCTCCAGCCCCCCCTGCTTCGTCTTTTGCAGGTAATGGACAAGCGCTCCCGCCGCCGTCGCCGCAACTTCGTGCCCGGCCAGCCCCATCCCGTCCAGCGAGTGCACGCCAAAGTGTTTTCGCAGCAGCGGCACCGAATAGTCCGCCGTAAACGCCCAATCCTCCAGCCCGGTCGTCGTCCGCACACCCTCGAACACTCCATCAGCGACCGGACCGGATGGCCCATCCTTTGCGGCCTCATCGGAAAGGGTGGGTTGCCTTGTCCCCTGCAGCGCTGCCAACTCGCCCTCCGCCAGCAGCATCTCTACCGGCCGCACCCGCCCCACTTCATCCATCAACTGCGTCCACGCCGTCGCCCCGACAAACTCGGTCGCGCGAAACTCGCCCGTCGACAGGTCCAGCAGCGCCAGCCCCGCGCACGTCCCCGCACCCGAGCCGCTCACACCCGCGCTCGCCAGCCAGTTACTCTGTTCCGCCCCCAGCCCGGCATCCACCGCCGTCCCCGGAGTCAACACGCGCGTCACCTCGCGCCGCACGATCTTCTTGGTCAGCTTGGGGTCTTCCATCTGATCGCACAGCGCGATCCGGTAGCCCTTGCGCAGCAGCCGCTGAATGTACTGATCTACCGCGTGATACGGCACCCCGCACATCGGCTGTTTCTTTTCACGGTCGCGCGCGGTCAGTGTTAGCTGCAGTTCACGCGAGGCGATAATCGCGTCCTCGTAAAACAGCTCGTAGAAATCGCCGATCCGGCAGAACATCAGGCAGTCAGGATGCGCCGCTTTCGCCGCGAAGTACTGCCGCATCGCAGGCGTTTGTGCGCTCGCGTCAGTTGCCGCAGAACGGTTCGCCGCGCCTCTTGCTGCTTCGTTCATCAACCCGTTTGCCGCTGCCTTCGCCAAAATGCTCTCGCCCCGCCGGAATCGTCAGAATATCGCACCTGCACCCGGCACCTCCATTCTCTGCTGCATCTTGCTGTGTCGGTTAAGTTTTCGCTCCGCGCCTGTCGAACCTCGCGCCTCCATTCCAATTCTGCACCCGATTTTCCCTGATAACCTGAGCCCCGGTCTCGCGTCTCTAATGCATACCTTCCGCGCCTGCACGCCACACGGGCTACAAAACTGCACGCCAACCAGAGCTTCAAGGAGCAGCAGATGAATACTCAAAACCATGAACTGAAAGGAAGGAAGATCGCTTTTCTCGCAACCGACGGCTTCGAGCAGTCCGAACTCATCGAACCGAAGCGTAACCTTGAGAACGTCGGCGCTAAAGTCGAGGTCCTCTCCATTCACGATGGCAAGATCAGGGGCTGGAACAAGACCGACTGGGGCGCCGCCGTCAAAGTCGACCGTTTGGTCACCGATGCCAACCCTGCCGAATACGACGCCCTCGTCCTGCCTGGAGGCGTCATGAATCCCGACCACCTGCGCATGAACAAACCCGCCGTCTCCTTCGTACGCGAGTTCGCCCAGAGCGGCAAGCCGGTCGCAGCCATCTGCCACGGGCCGCAAACCCTCATCGAGGCCGGCGTCGTCCGGGGCCACACCATGACGTCGTATCCATCGCTGCACACCGACCTCACCAACGCCGGCGCCAACTGGGTCGACCGCGAGGTCGTCACCGACGCCAACTTCGTCACCAGCCGGAAACCGGAAGATATCCCGGCCTTCTCCCGCGCCATCACCCAAACCATCATGCAACTCTCGTCACTCGCCCAGGCGAGCTAATCACCAGCCGATGCCAGTGGCGCTCCATCCCCGCGGCGACACCCTCGCCGTGGGGGTGGATTATCGCTCAGTACTGCTCGCTCTCGCCACGCCACATCACTCTGATCACCCTACTGCAAGGAAAAGCCATAAGATGGAACCCATCCCGCACCGCGTCGCCGGAGACATCTCATGCGTAAGACCCTTGCCGTATCCGCCATCATCCTCTCCACCTTAATCCTCGGTTCCGCTCCAGCCCAGCAGCCCGTGCCCACCAGCTACATTCGCGCCGGCCATCTCTTCGACTCATCCTCCGGCCATTACCTCGACAACGTCACTCTCGTGATCGCGAATCACCGCGTCAAGTCGATCGAACCGGCAGGCTTCCAGCCACCCGCCGGCGCTCAAGTCCTCAACCTCTCTGCCGACTACGTCCTCCCCGGCCTCATCGACTGCCACACCCACCTCACCAGCCGCGCCGACAGCTACGAGGAAATTCTCTCTTTCACTCAAACGCCCTTCGATGCCGCCATCGCCGGCGTAGTCAACGCCAAATTGACTCTCGATGCCGGCTTCACCACCGTGCGAGACGTCGGCTCGCCAGCCTTCGCGGCGGTCGACCTGCGCAAGAACATCGACGCCGGCTACATTCCCGGCCCGCGCATCGTCGCCTCCGGCCCTGGGCTATCCATCACCGGCGGCCACGGCGACCTCAACAACTACTCTCCGGAGACCACCGTCGCGCTCTTTCCCGAGCATCGCGATTTCCGAATCGCCGATGGCCCCGACCAAGTCCGCCAGACCATCCGCGAACAGGTCAAGTACGGCGTCGACGTTATCAAGATCATGGCCTCGGGGGGCGTACTCTCCAAGGGCGATCAACCTGGAGCGCCCCAGTACACCCTCGAGGAACTCAAGGTTGCCGCCGACACCGCTCACCAGGCCGGACGCAAGATCGCCGCCCACGCCCACGGCACACAATCCATCAAGTGGGCCATCGAGGCCGGCATCGACTCCATCGAGCATGCCTCGCTGGTCGACGATGAGGGCATCGCGCTCGCCAAGGCCCACGGCACCTACTTCGTCATGGACATCTACAACGACGACTACATCCTCCAGGTCGGCCCCAAGATCGGCATGACCGAGGAACAACTCACCAAGGAGCGCGGAGTCGGCCAGATCCAGCGCGACAACTTCCGCAAGGCCCACGCCGCCGGCGTCAAGATGGCCTTCGGCACCGACGCCGGCGTATACCCCCACGGCGACAATGCCAAGCAGCTCCACTACATGGTGCTCTACGGCATGACGCCTACCGAAGCCATCCAGGCTGCCACCATCTCCGCCGCCGACCTCATCGGCCGCTCCGCCGACGTCGGCTCGCTCGCTCCCGGCCACTACGCCGACCTCATCGCTGTATCCTCCGACCCCCTCCAGCACATTGAAGTTCTCGAGCATGTCGACACAGTTGTCAAAGGCGGTGTCCTGGTGAAAGGAAAGAACTAAAGCACACCTGGCCAAAATCTGCCGCCCGCCTAACCATATTCGTTGTGATAATGATCACATCCGAATCCGCCGCAATGCCTGACACTGCTAAGAGATGCCCGTTACGCGGATGCAGCCTTCGACAAAATGGGCGCCCGATATACTACCTAATGGCCCCATGACTCTCCTTTGGCTCAGATTCGCGGTCCTGCTCTACGGCATAGCAGCACTCGCCGTTCTGCCCGTGGTGCTCTACGACCGCCCGCGCTGGCGCCTTCTGGCCGTCCCCGCCACTGTGGCTGGCGCGTTCTTCCACTTCGTCTCCCTCGCGGAGACGCTCAACGCCGCCCACCATCGCCTCCCCGTCGAGACCCACGAAGTCCAGTCCCTGCTTGCGCTAATCCTCGCGCTAGCCTTTCTCATCGTCTATGCGCGTTACCGTAGCGTCTCCATCGGGATTTTTGTTCTGCCCATGGCCTTTATGCTCGCGATGCTGGCCGCGTTCCGCCCCGGCGAAGAGACCTTCTCCGCGCCCATCCGCACCGGCTGGATCTTTCTCCACATCGTTCTGCTGCTGGCCGCCTATGCCGCGCTAATCGTCTCTCTGCTGGCGTCGCTGCTTTATCTCATCCAGGAACGCCGCCTGAAGTCGAAGGCCGGCCAGCATCGCTGGCTTCCGCCGCTCGACACGCCGCTGGAGACCATCGACCAGATCGCCCTCAAGACACTTCTCTTCGGACTCCCCTGCATGACCGCAGGCCTGCTCATCGGCTCGGTCATCGCGCAGGCGGACTACGGCGCCAAGTACTTCAGCGACCCCAAGATTCTGCTCACCTTCGGCCTCTGGATCGCCTACGTCGCCATGATCTTCATCCGTCGCGCCTCCGGGCTGCGCGGCCGTCGCGCCGTCTATCTCTCCAGTTTCGTCGTTCTGGTGGTCCTGTTCGTCTGGGCCGCCAATCAGTTCTCCGCCGTCCACAGGTTTCCGACACCATGAGTCAGAGCCAGCGATTGACGATTGTCAAGCCGGCCCAGGAGGCCGCGACCGCGCACGCCCCTGAAGGCTCGCTCGTCCTGGTCGGCGTCAACCACACCACCGCGCCCATCGAGGTCCGCGAGCGCCTCGCCATTCCCGCCGCCCGCCTCGCCGACGCCACCCGCTCCCTCGCTCACCAGCCCGGTATCCGGGAAGCCGTCATCCTCTCCACCTGCAATCGCGTCGAGTTTATTACCTGCCAGGAACCGGGCCACATCGGGGCCGACCTCAGCCTCCTGCGCTTCCTGCACGAGTACTTCGCCCTCCCCGCCGACTCCGTCGAACCTCACCTCTACGAGTTCCGCGACCGCGAAGCCATCCGCCATCTCTTCCGCGTCGCCTCTTCGCTGGACTCCATGGTCGTCGGCGAGCCCCAGATCCTCGGCCAGGTGAAGGAGTCCTACACCGTCGCCCGCGAGGTCGGCGCGGTCGCCACTATGCTCGAGCCGCTCCTGCAGCGTGCCTTCTCCGTCGCCAAGCGCGTCCGCACCGAAACCCAGATTGGCAGTTCGTCCGTCTCCATAGCTTCAGTCGCCGTCGACCTCGCCCGGAAGATCTTCGGATCTTTACAAGGAAAAACAGTTCTTTTGGTGGGAGCCGGCAAGATGTCCGAGCTCGCCGCCCGTCACCTGATCCAGCAGGGCGCGACCTCCATCCTGGTCACCAACCGCACCCACGAGAAAGCCGCAATCATCGCCGGCCAGATCTCCGAACAAATCTCCGTGCAGAGCGCGAACAACTCCGCAGCCCTCGCCTGCACCACCGAGGTCATCCCCTTCGAGCAACTTCACGCCCAGGCTGGGCGCGCCGACATCGTAATCACCTCCACCGGAGCCGAGGGGCAGATCTTCACCCGCGCCCACGGCCAGCAGTTCCTCTCCCAGCGACGCAACCGCCCCATGTTCTTCATCGACATCGCCGTCCCCCGCGACGTCGACCCGAAGATGAACCAGGTCGAAGGCTGCTTCGTCTACGACATCGACGATCTCCAGCAGGTCGCGGCCGCCCACCTCGCCGACCGTGGCCGCGAGTCCGCCGCCGCCGAGAGCATCGTCGCCTCCGAGGTGGAGAAGTATCGCGAACACCTGCAGACGCGCGAAGCTGTTCCCGCCATCGTTGCCCTCCAGCAGCACGCTGAGTCCCTCCGCCAGGCCGAGCTCGCCCGCGCCGCCAAACGCCTCGCCGAGCTAACCCCCGAGCAGCAGGCCGCCGTCGACGCGCTGACTCGCTCCCTCACCGCCAAGCTCCTCCACCCGCAAATCGTCGACCTCCGCAAAAAATCCGAGTAGACCGGCTACTCCACTACCACCATCGAATACACACCCATCTCTGGCACGGTAAACTTCACCACCCCACCCGCTTCTGCAAACTCCAGCTTCACCGGCTCATCCTTCTCCGGCGTAAACAGCGTTGCCGACTTCACCGGAGCAGGGAACTGCTTCTTCACCGCCACCGCGAACGGTTCCACCCGCTTCTTCGCCTCAAAGTTGATGAAGTGCGCAATCACCTCCTGCGATGCGGCCCGCCGCTGAATCTCCATCACCGTCGTCAGCGGAGCCTCCGCCGTCAGCGATAAACCCGCAGGCACCGCCGCCACCACGGCCTTGTAGATTTCATCCGCATTCTTCGGCAACACCCACTGCGGCGGATTCATATGCATACCCCTTGCCGCCGTCGCACCGGGCTCCGGGTCCTCGTTGGCGGCAGCGGGGCGGCGCGCTCCATCGGCGGGAATGATCTGCAGGATCGAGACGATGCGTCCCTTGAGAGGCATCGATGTGCCGCGAATAGCGAGGAATGGGTTCGTGCTGCGCGTCTCCCTCCACTCGTTATAAGTTCCCGTATTCCCTGCAACAATCAGAGTCCCTCCACCACGCACATAGGCCATCAACGCCGCAACCTGCGCATCCGAAATACACTCCTGCCCCGCAACAATCACAGCCGCATACTTCCCAATCCGGTCCATCTGTTCCTCGAACAGCAAATCCCACGGAACCTTGTACTGGATCAGCACCTGTTCCACCAGCGTCGTCGGTACATACGACGCGCTCACGCTGTACGCCATCGAAGCCCACGTCCGCAGCACGGCCACATCCGCCACGTTGTTAACGCCCGTGTAGTAGCGATCGTTGTACTCGCGGAAGAACTCCATCATCGGCGTAA
>CAZAXI010000015.1:0-45122 GCA_964489045.1 uncultured Granulicella sp.
TCACCTTCCTCACCAGGCCGCAGGAGCAGGACACCGTCATCATCTACATCGCCGGACACGGCGCACCCGACCCGCTCGACCCCCGCAATATATACTTCCTCACCGCCGACGCGAAGCCCGACGATATGGGAGGAACCGCCTTTCCCATGTGGCAGCTCCAGGATGTTTTCGAACGCGTCCTCAAGGCCAAACGCGTAATCACCTTCGCCGACACCTGCCACAGCTACGGCTTCAGCGGCGCCCGCGCCGGCACTGGCCAAAAACGCGCCAACAACCTCGTCAACCAGTACTTACAGCGCTATGCGTCCAAAGGCCAGCGCGCTGTCATCACCGCCAGCGACATCAGCGAGTCCTCCTTCGAAGACGCCAAATGGGGCGACGGCCACGGCGTTTTTACCTACTTCCTCCTGCAGGGACTCGCAGGCAAGGCTGACGCCAACCACGACGGCGTAGTCACCGCAGGCGAACTCTTCAACTACCTCAAGCAGGAGGTCCCGCAGGCCACCGGCGGCAAGCAGAATCCCCGCGCATTGGTCGGCATCTCCAGCGGCCTCACCATCAGCACGGTCCCCCGCGCTCACGCCCGCCTGGAGATTCCCCCACCCCCGCCCCGAAACTAGATCTGGCTGTCATTCTGAGCAATGGCTGCATCGCTCCCCACTCATAGCACTCGGACTGGGGTCGAACAAGTCTAGACTTAACCCCTTTAGAAAACATACTTTATGGTTTTAAGGCCCCGCTACTGCCGGGGCTGGGGTGTCGCGGGAGCGGTAGTCGGAGCAGCGGCTGGAGCGGTGGGATTGGAGCCTGGCGCCGGAGGCGTCGGCCCGGGCGTAGCGTCGGGCTGGTCTTCCGTCGGTTCCGGCAGCAGCGCGCTCTCGGGATAGGCCGCCTTGGTGGAGATCGTCTTCAGGATCGGCAGATCGGCCTGCACCTGGGCCAGTAGCTTCCGGTTGTTCGCAACGTACTTCACCTTGGACATGTCGGAGAAGTAAGCGAGCAGATCGCGCTTGATGCCGAACGGGATCGCCTGGCTAGGATCGCTCGCCATCTGGTGCAGCAGGTCGGCGTAGGCGTAGTCCTCCAGCGAGTACGTCCCGGGCTTGACGTCGTCACCCGTATCCAGATCCTTGTTGGGCAGGCCACCGGGGTGGGTTGCCTGGGCGAGCGCCTGGCGCATAGCGTCGGCCGTATGCATCAACGCTTTCACGTAATCCTGCTCGGCCGGCGAAGTGGGACCGACGATCGCGAGGTCGCCGAGCGGGCCAATCTTCGGCAGGATCACGATGAACCCGGCAAGCACGTGAGTTCCGAAGCCGGCATGCTTACGGTACTTGGCCCAGTCGTCATCGGCCGCCGTCGCCGCCACCTGCCTGGTGAACTCGTCGAGATCGGCGCTGGGAACGTCCGGCGGCATGCGTTTGTGGTGGAGCAACGCCTCAGCGTAAACCACCCGGGGAAGCAGCGTGCGGACCGCGAACCGGTAGCCCTGGAGAGTCGGGCGATGTTCGCCAAGCACCTTCGCCAGATCCAGGCCGTAGGTATCGTAAAAGGCGCGTGAGAGCAGGGGCACGGGGACGGCGAAGCCAATGTGATTCAGATAACCCAGCGGAGCGAGCCGGTGCTTGGTGACGTCGTTGACGTCGAAGGCAAACTCGGTGCGGACGTGCTCGCGCTTGCCTTCGGCGTAGTTCACGTTGGAACCATACTTGGCGGCGAGTTTGGGGAAATTGTTGGCCACGGCCAGGTCGATGGCCTCAGGATGGCCGATGGTGTCGCCGTAATAGTGGGCGAGCGCGCCAACGGCGAACGCAACGTCGTTGGGTCCTTTGGCTTCGCGGAAGAGCGCGCGGATGAAGTCGCCGCTGCGCACATAGTGGAGGAGATTAGAGAAAAGCGGCGTGCCGAAAGGATAGTACCCGACGTCCTGGATCACGCAGCCGCCATAGGCGTACGCGCGCGCAGCCCTCAATTGGGCGGGCGTCAGATTCGGGTAACGCTTCAGCAGCAGCGGCCGGATCGAGTCAGCCCAGGTCAGGTCGATCAGCTCTTCGTGGGTCAGCACGGAAAAGCCCCCTGCGGGTCGTGGGTAAGCGAGCACGAGCAGCAGGACGAGAATCGTCGACAAAGAAGACTTGTGGAGCAGTGCCACCGGGCCTCTCAATCAACTAACGGCTATTGGCTCGAATTCTAACGCGCGTCCTGTGGATTGCAGCACCCCGTGGCTCGGGGCGCTTCACGGTTAATGGTAGTTGCCGATCAGAACAAATGGAGCCCAGTAGTAAGGATAAGAGTAGTTGGTTATATGTTCAACCGATGGAGATTCCCCTTTGGCTACCAGGCCGCGATCGGTCGCGGCGCTCGGGGGCGCGGCCGTTCCGTGTACGAAAGCAAGTTGCGCCTGCCGCAACGCCTCCCCTTTGCCTTCGGCGGCATGCTTCACCCAGCGATCGTAAAAATCGCTGATCAGCCGGCTGGTACTGGCGTCATTCACGTCCCAGAGCGTGGCCAGCACCGCCTCCGCCTCCTTTTGCTGAGCAATCATGCCCAGGCTGTCCATCTCCAACCCGTTCCTGGAGGTGTAATCCTTTCCGGTACTGCAAGCCGACAGCGTCAGCAGCCGGGTGCCATGAAACGCAACCGAGGAGTTCTCCATCTCAGACAAATCCCAGGCATATCCCGTCGCCTCTCCGGTGTCGCCTCCACCGAGCATCAGGTACGGTTCCGCGCCGCTGCCTGTCTCCACCACAAAGTGACTGGCAATGTGCACCACGGGAAAGCCCTTGCCGGCGCCAAGCTCCGTCTTCAGCGCCGCCAGCGTGAACTGCTCGTTGGGCAGCAGCTTGCCCTCCATGGGGCCATGCGAATCCGGGGCCGCCGGATCGTGCACCACAGCATCCAGCTCCGGCATCACGCCGGGCAGCGCCGGCAGGCCGCCGTAACTCTTGGACAAGCCCATTGCGAGCACGCTCGGCGCGCTCCCGTTCGTCAGCGGCGCATCCACCATGTGGCCGTAACTCTCCGGTGTGAATAGCACATTTTCGTAGCGCTCGACCATGTAATGGCGGCCGTCATAAAGCGCGGCCATCGGCAGATACCGTAAGGCGTCATCCAAAGACCACAGCAGCGTGGGAACGCGGCCGTCCGAGTCAGCAGGTGTATCCAGGGCCTTCAGATCACCTTCCAGCGGGGCCACGATCATGGCATACAACTGGGTCAACTGCGGCCTGGGATCGGAGTTGCGCATGCCCAGGATCTTCAGCGCCTCAAGCGCCTTGGTGCGCAGCTCAGCCGGCGTGGCTGCCAGTTCAATCTTCTTTCGCGAGGTTGCCGTGACCACGATTTCGTATGCATGGTCCTTGCCCAGCAACAACCGGATGCCCAGCACATGCGGGCCTAGCTTTGCCAGCGTCTCCTGCAGGTAACTCTGTGCGGAGGCGTTCTCGCTGGAAGCTCCACCTGTCTGGGTGGCATCGGACTTGAGCTCTGGAGATATTGCGGTATCGAAGAAGGCCTGCAAGTCCGCGGTTTGCTTCTCGATGCTTGCTCCCAATTCTTTCAGGTGAGTGTCCTGCTCGGGGGTCCGCGCCCCCTGCACCTCCAGGCCGACATACTCGACGTTGAGTTGGTCCAGCGGCAACGCCCTTTTTTCCAACTCCGCCATCTGGCCCAGCACCTTCTGTTGCAGCGCCGTAAACTTCAGCGGCACCGCCTTGGCCGCTGCATTCGGATCGGTCCCGGGCACAATGTCTTTCAGCTCCTGCTCCTTCAGCAGGTCAAGAATCTCTTCGGCTTCCCCGAGCCGGCCGGTCTCAACCAGAAGCTCCGCCAGCATGCGATACGTAGCCGACTTCGATTGCGCGAATCCAGCTTGCACTTCCTTCGCCATCCCCGAAATGTTCTTGCGAATCTGCTGGTAGTTGTTCACCGCGTCCATGCCGAAAAAAATCGCCTCCTCGGGAAGATGCTGATCCCGTAAACCCATCATCAGCGAGGTTTCGATGGAGCCCTGTACCTCCGGATCGCCCGCCGCCTTCGCCAAAGACAACGCCCCCAGCTCGCTTGCCAGCGCCTTCTCAAAATCCTTGCGCCCCGAGTAAGCCCACCCGATCGTCATCAGCGCCAGCGCTTCGCCGTGCCGGTCTTCCACCTCGCGCCAGATCGTCAGTGCCTGACTATCAAAATCCAGAGCCTTGTCAGGGTCTTTCAGGTCCGTATAATCCCTGCCCATGTTGTTCAGCGTCATCGCTTCGCCGCGCCGGATCCCGGTTTCGTGCCAGATCGGCAAGGCCTGCTGGTAATACTCCAGCGCCTTTTGCGGTTGCCCCATATCTTCGTAAGCCCGGCCGATATCGTTGACCACCAGTCCCTCGCCGCTGCGGTTTCCTATCTCGCGCCACACCGGCAAGGCCTGGTTGTAGTAGTCCGTCGCCGTCTGCGATTGTCCCAGGTCGCGGTACAGCCGGCCGATGTTATCCAGTGTCAGCGCCTCGTCCTGCCGGTTTCCGACCGTCCGCGATAACGCCAGCGCCTGGTTATATACCTCCAGAGAACGCTGTTTCTCTCCCAGGTCCGCGTACGCCCGGCCCATGCTGTTCAGTGTCATCGCCTCGCCGCCGTGCTCTCCCGTCTCCCGCCAGATCGCGAGCGCCTGGTTGAAGTACTTGAACGCCTCCGGCCCCTGGCCCATGCTGGAGTACGTCTCTCCCAAATTGTCCAGGGTATTCGCCTCGCCGGTTCGTCCGCCGGCCTCCTGCAAATTCGGCGGCAGCGCATCGTTCAGATCCTTGAGAGCTTTTAGCTGCGCCAGATCGCGCAGCTTGTCTTTCAAGCTGAGCATCTGGGTTTTGCCCTGCGCGTTGATGACGGCGTGCCAGATCGTCATCGCGTCGTTCAGGTCCTTCAGCGCCTCTTCCCGCTGCCCCAGGTTGTTATGGACCCTCCCTCTATAGCTCAGGGCGTTGGCTTCGGCCGGTCGAAGCCCCAGTGTGCGCCAAATCAGCAGTGCCTGGTCGAGCAGCTCCAGCGCCTTGTTCTCCTCACCCAGATCCGTATACACCCGGCCCATAATGTTCTCGACCATGCCCTGCGCGCCCTGGTTGCCCGCCTTCTGCTCAATCGGCAAGGCCTGGTTGAGGCAATCCAGCGACTTTTGCATTTTGCCCGCTTGCCGGTACAAGTAGCCAAGGGTTATCAGTTGCACGCCTTCATCGCTGGTGCGATTTGCTGCGCGTGCGTCCGCCAGTTTCTGTTCATACTGGGTGATCTGATCATTTATCGGCGAACTCTGCGCCTCGGCCGCCGCGGCTGCAAACAGTGCAACGCCGATGCATGCAACGACTCGAACTCCCAGCGCCCGATTCATCTTTCTTCCTCCGTTACATTGGTTGGCGCCTGATTGGTCAACCAGCCTTATTGATTCGGCATGGCTCCAAAATGAAGCGGTATCCATCATTTGGCGGCCAGGTTTTCACGCAGGAAGGCCACAACTTTGGTTACGGAATCGTTCGCCGCTTCGGGGTTCCACTTTATGTGGACTCTCATTCCTTTGGCGAGGGGGTCGAACGTGGTCTGATCGGGCCCATTGAGGTTGAAGTCATGCGTGGCGCCTTGATATTCGACCGTGATCAATTGAAAGTTGTACTTCTCTGCGAGCAGGCTTTTGAGTTCCGGAACTGCCTTGTCCTCGTCATACGAGTCCTCACTGCCATAAAAGAGAATCATTGGACCGCCGGTCAGTTTGCTGCCGCTCTTTTCGAAGTCTTTTGTGAAGAATCTGCACACCGGGTAGAACAAGGCGAATGCGACGAATCCCTTGTCATCTCCCATCCATTGTCTGACATTGGTTTCCATCGCTGTCCTCAAAGCGATGTTGCCGCCCAAAGAGAAGCCCATGATGCCGATGCGTGCAGGATCGACCGTGGACAGTTTTCGCAGCTCCTTTAGCGCCGCGAATGCCAGCGGCAGAAGAGCGTCGGGACTTGGCCGGTCCCGGACACCCTTGTAAACCCCGGTCTTGAAGTCGACTTCGAATATCCCGATCCCCGCATCGAGCAGCGGTTGGCGATAAAGTTCGCCGCGCTGGTCGATTCCCAGCGTGCCATGAACCAAAACGACGGCGGGAACAGGACTAGAAGCGTTTGCGGGTAGGTAGAGCGTGCCCGAGACCTTTATGGGATGGTGGGTATCGAGAGAAGAGAAGTCAATCTTTGTCCCCGCAGGGGCGGCCGCAACAGGCATGACCAAAGCAGTCGCCAAACCCATTGCAAGTAATCCAATACGCTCCATGTACTTCATCATTAGCCCCCAATGAGTTCAACTGCTCTTGCCACACTTGCCCACGACAACCGACGCAGAAGTGCCTGTTGCCGGGGGCGTGTTCCACGCAGGGAAGCGTAGTCCGCACCGGGAACTGCGTGCCGGAAAGTGCTTCCAGTGTGTGGATTCTTTGGCGACAGATTCAAACCTGCACCCTTGCGCAACTGGCATTGACGGCGGCGAGCAGGGCGCCTCGACTCTACGCAAAACCTTCGAATCGGTAGATTCGCATGACCACGCGGGAAGAGCGGCAACGTACGCACTCATACGCGCTCCGTGAAGAAAACCGCCCCAAGTATAGTCCTCGCGGGTGGCAATGCAATCAGAATTGTGCGCGCTTTCCGCGCACTGTTCGGATAAGATCGGGCGGTAGTCGTGAGGGGAAGAAGATGTCGATGGCTAAGTTTTCGAGGCGTGAATCGCGCGCAATCTCATGCGTGGCGCCGGTCTTGCTCGCCTGCGTGTCTGGACTGCTTGCCCAAGCCCCGCAGGTGACGCAGCCGGACCTTTCCGGAGTCGTAAGTGCCAACAGCCAGTTTGCGGTCGATCTATACCAGAAGATCAATGCAACCGCAGCAGCAGATAACATCTTCCTCTCGCCGTACAGTGTCTCCACCGCGCTGGCGATGGCCTATGCGGGCGGCCGGAACAATACGCAGAAGCAGATGGCTGGTGTGCTCCACTTCAGCTTGCCCGATCAAAGCTTGTTGAATGGGTTCGCCGCGCTGCTGGGGCAGACCAAAGCTGCCCCCGGCAAGGACTACCAACTGGATGTTGCGAACGCGTTGTGGGGAGAAAAGAGCGAGCCCTTCGACCCAGCGTATACCGGCCTGATCGACAAGTATTACGGAGGCGGCTTCAACGCCGTTGATTTCATCAACGACGCAGATGGAAGCAGGCAGAAGATCAACCAGTCGGTCGCGGACAGCACGGAAGGCAAGATTCAGAACCTCTTGGGGCCGGGAGATGTCAGCAAACTTACGCGGCTGGTATTGACCAGCGCCATCTACTTTAAAGGAAACTGGGCATCGCCCTTCGAGACCAGCGAAACCCAGGATGCGCCGTTTACGCTGAGCAGTGGCAACAAAGTCACCGTTCCCCTGATGGAGCAGGTTCGCCATTTTCCGTTTGTAAAGCAGAACGGGCTGACTGCGATCGAACTGCCCTACGCGGATAACGATCTTGCCATGATCGCCATTCTGCCCGACGGCGATATCAACAAACTGGCGGGAAGTCTGTCTCTCGCAAAGATTCAACAACTCCAGAAGGATATGCAATCAGCAATGGTGGACGTGTATCTGCCGCGCTTCCAGTTCGGAAGTCGGTACAACCTAGCACAGACGCTTGCGCAGATGGGCGTGGCCGATGCATTCGACGCGAAAAAAGCGGACTTTTCCGGCATGGACGGCAAGACTGACCTCTACATCGGGCAGGTTATCCATCAGGCGATGATCGAGGTGAACGAAGAGGGCAGCGTAGCTGCAGCGGCAACGGCGACGACGATGCTTGCGGCCACTGCCATGCCAGGTCCTCCTGAAACGATCGAACTCTTCCGCGCAGACCGGCCGTTCTTCTTCATGATCGTGCACAATGCTACCGGCTCCATACTCTTCATGGGGCGGGTCTCGAACCCGTCCAGCGCATCGGGGGCTGCATCCACGCCAAAGTGAAGTAGAGTAAACGTCCGGGAGTGCTTGGGGAGCGAGTGGAAATACTCGCCGTGGAAATCAAGTTGACCCACGATCGGTTCCGTTGTCCGACACGAAGTCAGTGAAAGTACACTATAATCATGGTTAAACCCGGCGCTCTCTCAGGTCGAGCCGCGGGGAAGGTTGGAGAGTTGGCCGAGAGGCTGAAGGCGGCGGTTTGCTAAACCGTTGTAGGACCAAAAGTTCTACCGGGGGTTCGAATCCCCCACTCTCCGCCAGTACCTCTAAATATATTTAGAATCAATAAATAGCTGCTGTGTTACACATCGTGCGACACTTTTTGTGTCACGTTCCGTAGTGGTTTCTGCGGAAGGTATTGCGGGCCCTCGCGCCTCCTTTGGGTATTTACCTTTGGAGCAGCGATGAGAACGCTAAAAAATCGTCTCTGCACTCGAGTCCGTCTGCGGGATGGACACTACGCCTTTCTGTATTCCATTTGGAACCGTATTTGCGACCGTCGCTGGTCGAGTGCGCCGGCCACGTCATCGAGCCACACGGCAAAGAGCCGACCTTGCGAAGATGGGGTCTCAGCCTGGGTGCCCGTGGTGGAAGCCATGCGCAAAGACGAGCGGCGGTGGCTGTCGCCCGGTAGTCTTGGCACGGAAAGCCAAGTTGAGTGCCCGGCCAGCCACCCGGGTGGTTGACGCCCACACAGGGGAAGACGCTCCTAAGAACACCTGTCAGGACCTTTATGAAAGGCAAGCGGAACTACGCTATGTAGGCTGTGCCTCCAGGCTGCGGTTTGCGCAGGTTTCAATCGACTGACCTGCGGTCATCTTCTGCAGCGAGACGACCACTGGGCAATCATCGATCTGCACGGCGAGGATGGCCGACGTTCGTAAAGTTCCCCTATCCGCCTAAATGGCAAGCGCCATTTGACGATGCGGTTAGAATGATCATGCGTTCAGGAACTTGAAACTCCCAAACGGACCGGGCAAGCCATGGCGAGTAACGAAGACAGGGTGGCAAAGTTCCTGCATCGCCTGTTGTCGCGCAGGTCGGCATTGGAGATTGCCCAGACTCTAGCTGCCGGCGAGAACGTTATCCCGGCACGCATTCCGGGCGGGAGTTCGGCCTCACCCGCATCCGTGGAAAAGCGATGGGAGTTGCTCAATGTCGCTGAAGAGAGCCGCCGCGCGCTGTATGATCCGTCCGCCAACCTTGAGATTTACGAGAGGAATATAGAGAACTGCATCGGGACGGTTCAGATTCCGGTGGGGTTGGCAGGTCCGCTGCGCGTGCGAGGCGTGTTTGCCGCGGGCGACTTTTACGTGCCGTTGGCAACCACCGAGGCAGCGCTGGTGGCTTCCTACTCAAGAGGAGCGCAGACAATCACCGAAGCGGGGGGGTGTGTGAGCATCCTGCTGCATGAGGGGATTCGCCGCACGCCTGGATTTGCATTCAAGTCTCTGACTGACGCCGGCCTATTCGCCATTTGGTGCATGGAAAACCGCGACGCACTGCACGCGGCAGCCGGCTCCACCACGCACCACGGGGAACTGACCGATCTTGGGATCGCCATCGAAGGCAACCATGTTTACCTGATCCTGGAGTTCATCACGGGCGATGCATCTGGGCAGAATATGGTAACCATCGCAACCCATTCCATTTGCGAATACATCGTTGCCAACTCGCGAATCACGCCGAAGTACCACTTCCTCGAGGCCAATCTGTCAGGGGACAAGAAGGCAACCGCGCATTCCTTTGCGACGGTTCGCGGCAAGAAGGTTTCGGCTGAAGTCACACTGCCCGCGGCGCTGGTGCAGACCCGCTTGCACACCACGCCACAGCAACTCGAACGGTATTGGAAGATGTCGGCGATCGGCGCCATCCAAAGCGGCAGCATCGGTGTGCAGGGGCATTTTGCAAACGCACTGGCAGCCTTCTACATCGCATGTGGGCAGGACCCGGCTTGCGTGGCCGAATCTGCCGTTGGAGTGACGCGCTTTGAAGTGACCGACGAAGGAGATCTCTACGCTGCGGTTACGCTGCCCAGCATAATGGTGGGGACAGTGGGCGGCGGCACCGGTCTGCCCGGCCAGCGCGCTTGCCTGGAGATATTGGGCCTCGCGGGGGCGGGCAAAGCCCAGGCGCTGGCCGAGGTTTGTGGTGCGCTGGCACTTGCGGGAGAGCTCTCAATAAGCGGTGCCCTGAGCTCAGGTGAATTCACCCAAGCCCACCAGCGACTGGCGCGTGGCCGTTCGGCAGACGATAAGGAAAGCCATGGCTAGTCGCTGGTGGATCTATCAACGCGAGCGATTCCCGATCCTGGTTCACAGCCCTGTCATCCTCGCATTCAGCCTATCCGCCGTCAGTTTCTCGGCTCTGCTGCGCGGAGCCTCGTTTCTGCCGGGCTGGAAACCTTGTTTGGTAGCCTTTGCCACGTCGTTACTAACTTTCCTGCAGCTCAGGCTTGCGGATGAGGTCAAGGACTTCGAGGAGGACTCGCGGTTCCGGCCCTACCGACCGGTGCCTCGCGGCCTAATCCACCTGCGCGAGCTTGGCTGGGTGTGGGCCGGTTGCATGGCAGTCCAGTTGGCGCTGGCATTATGGCTTGCACCACTGCTGTTGCTCCTGCTCGCTGCCACGTGGCTCTATCTCGGTCTGATGAGCAAAGAGTTTTTCGTCGGCCGCTGGCTGAAGGCCAGGCCCACCCTGTACATGGTGTCCCACATGGCGATCATGCCTCTGGTGGATCTTTACGCCACGGCGTGCGACTGGGTTCCGGTTGGAGATACGCGCCCTCCCCGCGGCCTGCCCTGGTTTCTGGTGGTGAGTCTCTTCAACGGCATGGTGATTGAGATTGGCCGGAAGATCCGATCGCCGCAGGATGAGGAGACGGGCGTGGAGACCTACAGCGTCCTGTGGGGCCGCGAAAATGCCGTTGTGGTGTGGATCGGCTTGATGACGGTGACTGCGATCTTCGCAGTTGTGGCCGCGCAGCACATTGGATTTCAAATACCGGCGGCGATCGTTCTCGGTGGGTGGGTTCTTTTGTCGACAGCTCTCGGTGCGATGTTCCTGCGACGGCGAAAGACCGGTGGGGGTAAATCTCTCGAAACCATGGCCGGAGTCTGGAGCCTGGTTCTGTACCTGAACCTCGGCATCGTGCCCCTGGCGCTACGTGCCTGGAGGCGTCTGTGAGTTGCGTGAGGCGGAGTGGAGGTATCCGTGATCTGGGCGGCAAGGCGTTTTCGCTCGCGCGCCTTGACGCAGCTGAGATGCCCATCCCGGAGTGGTTTGCGGTGACGCCGGCGGCCTTTGCGCACAGTCTCACCGCTGACCAGCAAGAGGTGCTTTTGTCTGGGGAAAACGCTTCGGTGGGCGAGGTTTTGGCGCAGCTTGAACCAGCGGCCGATGTCGCTGCAGAGATCACTGCCTCCATCGCTGCAATGGCTAACCGAAGCGATCGATTCGCCGTGAGGTCCTCCGCACTTGATGAGGACGGCGCGTTGAACTCCTTTGCGGGCCAACTTTCAACCTATCTTTTTGTCGATGCGGAATCGGTGGTGCAACGTGTCGCCGACGTGTGGCGCTCGGGCTTTAGCGAACGCCTTCTCGAATATCGCAGGCAGCGGGGAATGCCTGCAGTGCCGCCGGGCGCTCCGGCCGTGCTGGTGCAGCGCATGATCGACGCCGAAGCCTCCGGTGTAGCGTTCAGCGCCGACCCGGTGAGCGGCCGTCGTGGCCTGGCCATCGTCTCAGCGGTGCATGGTATGGGGACGGCGTTAGTCGGTGGCGAAGCCAATGCCGATGTGTACGAGGTCGATCGCGCTGGACGCATCGTGCGGGAGACCATCGCTCATAAACCGCTTCGCCACGGCTTCGATCCAGGCTCGGAGGAAGGTGTGGGCGTGCAGACGACCCCTGCGGAGGAAATGGACCGGCCCGCGCTCTCCGCAGCGCAAGTTGCCGCAGTTGCAGCCCTGGCGCGGCGGGCTGCGGCAGAGTTTGGCCAACCACAAGACATCGAATGGGCGGTCAAAGATGGCAGCGTGTACCTCCTTCAATCCCGCCCCATCACGACTCTGCGTAACCTCCCCGACCCCGATGGTGCACTGAATATATGGGACAACAGCAACATCACCGAGAGTTACAACGGCGTTACGACGCCATTGACATTTTCGTTTGCCCGCTCTGTTTATGAAGAGGTGTACCGGCAGTTCTGCCGGATACTGCGCGTTCCCAGGCGCAATATTGAGGCCAACGATCGCGCCTTTCGCTGCATGCTGGGCTTGATTCAGGGCCGCATTTATTACAACTTGCTGAACTGGTACCGGGTGCTCGCCTTGCTGCCAGGTTTCACGGCGAATCGCCACTTCATGGAGCAGATGATGGGGGTCCGCGAGAGCCTGCCCGATGAGATTGCCGTGGGTCTCGACCAGGCAACCGCGCGGCAACGTTTCGCCGACGCGCTCGGTCTGGCCGGCATGGTCCTGGCGCTGATCAAGAACCTTATGACTCTCGACGGTCAGGTCGAGCGATTCTATGTACGCCTCAACGATGCCCTCAGCGAACCCGATCCGGCGTTGACAGAGTTGCGCCTGGATGAATTGATGGCGCACTACGCCGGGCTTGAAGAGAAGCTGTTAACCCACTGGGACGCTCCGTTGGTCAATGATTTTTTCGCCATGATCTTCCACGGCGCGCTGCGAAAGCTCACGCAGAAATGGTGTGGAGACACCGACGGAACACTCGCCAACGACGCAATCCGGGGCCAGGGCGGAATGATCAGCGCAGAACCTGCGGCCCGCGTGAGCGAGTTGGCAGCCATCGCCGCCAGCGACGCCGCCTTGATAGAGGCTCTTCGCCAGGCACCGCTTGCAGAGGCTCTTTGCGCGGTAAGGGCAGTACCGGCGTTCCGGGCAAAGTATGAAGAATACATCGCGAAATTCGGTGACCGCTGCCTGGAAGAGTTGAAGCTGGAGAGTGAGACGCTGCACGAGAATCCGCTGGTCCTGTTGCGCAGCGTGGGGGAGTTGGCGCACGCTCCCATGGCCGCACGCGAAATGAAGGGTCACCCCGATTCTGCGGCCGAAGCGGTAAAGACGATGCGTATCAGCCTGCGCGGATCCACCTTGCGACGCTGGTTATTGATGTGGGTCCTCAGCAAGGCAACCGCAACCGTGAGACAGCGGGAGAACCTTCGCTTTGAACGGACACGGCTCTTCGGCCGCATACGCCGCATCTTTCGCGAAGCCGGCAAAAGACTTAACGAGATGGGCATACTCGAAACGGCGGATGATGTCTTCTATCTGCAGGTGGAGGAAGTGCGGAGTTATGTGGACGGTAATGCGGTCACTACGGACTTGAAGCAGCTCGTGGCGCTGCGGCGAGCAGAGTTCAGGCGATATTCGGAGGCCGCTGCTCCGCCGGCACGATTCAAAACGACCGGGCCGGTCTACCATGCCCAAACCTACCGAGCGAACGAAACCCGGGCGACCAGCGAGACGGATGGGGATGAGCGCAATGGTATCGGCTGCTGCCCCGGCGAAGTTCACGGCATCGTTCAGGTGGTTCGCGACCCCCGCAACGCGCAGTTGAAGCCCGGTTCCATCCTGGTCGCGGACCACACCGATCCTGGCTGGATCATGCTCTTCCCCTCCGCCAGCGGTCTGCTGGTGGAGCGTGGCAGTCTGCTCTCTCACTCGGCAATCGTTGCGCGGGAGTTGGGCATCCCCGCGGTGGTATCCATTCCCGGGCTGACCAGCTGGTTACAAGACGGCGATGAGGTGGAATTGGATGGCGCCCGAGGCACAGTGCACCGGGTTGCCGCGAGGAAGCCCAATGCCTAGCGAGGTATCGGCGCGCGCGGACTTCTCGGCCATCCGCTACGCACAGTGCTGGGAGGACGCCGACGCCCTGCTTGCCGCGCTCGCGCCGACGCCCGGAAAGCGCTGCCTCTCCATCGCCAGCGCAGGCGACAACACGCTAGCCCTTCTGGCGGCGGCGCCCAGCCACGTGCTTGCCGTCGACCTTAGCCCCGCCCAACTGGCATGCCTGGAGCTGCGCGTGGCGGCGTACCGCAGCCTTCAGCATTCGGAGTTGCTCCAACTCATCGGATCGATTCCATCCAACAACCGTCTCGGCCTTTACCGCCATTGCCGGCAGCGCCTTTCCCCGACTGCACTTGAATTCTGGGACTCCCGCCGTGCGCTGGTGGAACAGGGAATCGGCGCCATCGGCAAGTTTGAGCACTACTTCCAAATCTTCCGCACACGCGTGTTGCCGCTCATCCACTCCCGCGCGTGCATCCACAGGCTTCTGGAAGCTAAATCGCGAGAGGATCGCATTTCGTTCTACGAGGATGATTGGAACAATTGGCGCTGGAGGGGGCTCTTTCGTCTCTTCTTTTCCAGGCAGATCATGGGCGCGCTGGGCCGGTCGCCGGCATTCTTTCAGTATGTCGAAGGCAGTGTCGCAACACGCATCCTTGAGCGCACACGATTCGCACTAACCGAGCTGGAGCCTGCCGATAACCCGTACTTGCGATGGATCTTGACGGGGTCACACGATGGCGTGCTCCCATTTGCGTTGCGGGAACAGAATTTCGAACCCATTCGACGCAACCTGGACAGGTTGGAATGGCGATGCAGTTCCGTCGAAGATGCACTGGACCTTAATGAGAGCTTTGATTGTTTCAACCTCAGCGATATCTTTGAGTACATGTCTCCTGAGAGCTATGAGCGTTTGCTGCGGCGCATTGTCGCGTGCGCCGCACCGGAGGCTCGGCTGGCATATTGGAACATGCTCGCGCCGCGCAGCCGCCCAGATTCAATGGCAGCAGTGTTGGAACCGCTGGTTGACCTGAGCCAGGCACTCTTTGCCCGGGACAAGGCGTTCTTCTACAGTGCCTTGGTGGTGGAGCGTGTGCGATGAGGCTCGCGGACCTGCTTTGGGCCGCAGTTGTTCTCGGCGCGGCCGTAGCGATGCTGCTGTTGTTGAAACTCTGTAGGAAACTGCTGCCCTCCAGCCCGGAATGGTTTCGCAAACTAGCCCATTTGTTTACGGGTCTGCTGGCCCTTTTCTTCCCATGGATGTTTTCTTCGCCCGTCCCCGTATACCTCGTATGCGGACTATCTTTGCTGCTGCTGCTCAGCATGCGCTTCATTCAGCCAATGCGGACGCAGTTCACCGGCGTGCTTGATGGTGTCGATCGAAGCTCGTGGGGCGAGTTCTACTTCCCCATCTCCGTTGCGATCCTCTTCTGGCTTGCTCGCGGAGACAGGCTGCTCTACGTCATCCCTATACTCGTGCTCACGTTTGCCGACGCCGTCGGCGCGCTGCTCGGCACGCACTACGGAAAATTCGGCTACCACGGTATGGGAGGTTCCAAGAGCCTGGAGGGCTCGGTCGCATTTTTCACCGTCGCGTTCATGGCTGTCCATGTTCCCCTATTGCTCTACACCGAAATGGGAAGACCACAGACTTTGCTGGTCGCTACCGACATTGCGCTCATCGTCGCTCTTCTTGAAGCTGTCGCATGGCGCGGTCTGGACAACATTCTTATCCCACTCGGTGTCTTTCTATTGCTCCACATCTACTCAGACATGCCGCTCAAGTTTCTAGTCTTCCGTTTTGTGGCTGCCGTACTCCTGCTCACCCTCGTTCTGCTCTACCGTTCCCGCACCACCCTGGAGGGAAGCGCGCTGCTCGCCTCAGTGCTCGTTCTCTATGCCTCGTGGGCGCTCGGCGGATGGCGCTGGTTGCTTGCTCCCGCAGTGCTGTTTGTCTCCTATTCGTTATTCTTTCCCGGGAAGCCGGCAGAGATTGGGAACAAACACAACATCTACGGCGTCACCAGCGTGGCCTTCGCGGGTCTGTTTTGGATCTTTCTCGCTAACATCGGCAACCGGGAAGACCTGCTCTTCCCTTATACGGTCGGCTACACATTCCACCTTGCCGTGCTCGGCTGGACATTAATATGTGTTCGCTTTCCGGCCAGGTCTCCCTGGGCGTCTGGCCCGCTGCTGGTCGTGCAAGCCTGGCTGCTGATATTCATTCCTTACGTCCTTGCCCAAGGGGTGACTGCTGCCTCACTGGAGCAGGCGGCGCTCGCGCTGCTGGCCTGCTCCCTCGGCTTTGCGGCGTTTTGCCTCATCGAGCCCACTTCGCTTCACGGATACTCTGTCAAGCCCAGCCGCTGGGTCCGGCAAGCGGCCTTGGCGCTTATCATCTCCGGGCTTATCGCCAGCTTGCGGGGTCTCCGATGAGAATCGTCGCACTGCACTCCAACGCCGAACGCGAGAAACTCCCCGCGGCGCCCGGCTTGCCACCCTTGGCGTCAAACCAGATCGACGATCAAGGCGCAGACCTTCATCTCTGCGCTGTCAACCAAGCCGGACAGGTCCAGGCACACTGTTCCCTGTGGTGGAGAGCAACTCCCCGATTTAGCGGACACAGGGTCGGCGCCATTGGGCACTATGCCAGCGTGGACGATGACTTCGCGGCGGCCCTCCTCGAAGGCGCAATCAGCAATCTGCGCCTGCACGCCTGCACCATCGCCATCGGCCCGATGGATGGCAACACCTGGCGCCAGTACCGTTTTGTGACTGGGGCGGGCACGGAAAGACCGTTCTTTCTTGAACCCGCAAATCCTCGCGAGTGGCCGCTCCAGTTCGAGCGAGCTGGATTCACGCCCCTCGCTAACTACTACTCCGCGCTCAACACCAACCTCGCGCAAAAGGACGACCGAATTGCGCCGCACGCATCCAGACTCGCCGGGCACGGTGTCCGGATCCGCACAGCGGCGGGCGAGAACCTCGATACGCAGCTTGGCCGCATCTATGGAGTCAGCCGGGTTGCGTTTGCGCAGAACTTTCTCTATACGGAGGTTCCCGAAGATTCCTTCCGCGCGCAGTATTCGCAGATTCTTCCTCATGTCTTGCCCGAACTCATTCTTCTCGCCGAGCGTGGCCTGGAGTTAGTAGGCTACCTCTTCGCGGTCCCTGACCTCGCCCAGGCCGCTCGCGGCGGGGCCGTGGACACCTTCCTCGTCAAGACCGTAGCCATCCTTCCCCATCCGGACCTGCGCGGCCTGGGCACTGTGCTCGTCTCGCGCGCACACCAAGAAGGTCTGCGGGCCGGTTTCCGCCGTTGTATCCACGCGCTGATGCACGAGAACAATGTCTCACGCAACATCAGCGGCCACTATGCTGCCACGATGCGCAGGTACACACTCTATAGCCGGGAGCTTGCATCATGAACGTTGCGGACATCCTATGCGTCCGCGCGCGCCAACAGGGCGATGCCCCGGCGCTGATCGACACAAAGCACGGCCGCAACCGAGTCGTCAGCTTTAGCAAACTGGACTCGATCAGCGCACGCATCGCGCGCGAGATTTCAGCTCGTGGCATTGGCCCCGGAGACGGAGTGCTGATCTTGCATCCGATGGCCATAGATCTCTACGTCTTCCTGATCGCGATATTCCGCGTTGGCGCAGTCGGAGTGTTTCTCGATCCTGCAGCCGGCATGGAGTACATCAACCGCTGCATATGCGCCTGCTCCCCATCGGCCTTCTTCGGCAGTTGGAAGGCGCAGGTGCTGCGGCTCTGGACACCCTCGCTGCGCGGCGTCTCCCCATCCTTTTGCTCGTCCCGGTTCCCCGGAACCCACCTGATCTCAATTCACGGCGAAGGCACGTTGCAGCAGGCCGTCGCCGAGGTCGAGGACTCTGCCCCAGCGCTGATTACCTTCACCAGCGGCAGCACCGGCCAGCCCAAGGCGGCGCTGCGTACGCACGGCTTTCTCCAGGCACAGCAGGATGCGCTCGAAGACAGTTTGTCGCTCAAGTCAGGCTCTTATGACCTGACTACCTTGCCAATCTTCGTTTTGGCGAACCTTGCCTCCGGCGTAACCAGCGTCCTTCCCGATGCCGACATGAGGGTGCCCGGCAAGATCGATGCCCGGCCGGTCTTCGAGCAGTTCGCTCGTCACCCAATCACGACAACCGCCGCGTCGCCCGCCTTCATCCGGCGGTTGGCCTCCGAAGGGCGCCGCGCAAACAGGCAATTTCCGCAGTTGAATCACGTCTTTATGGGCGGAGCCCCGGTGTTCCCATCCGACATTCGGAAGGCGCACAATCTGTTCCCGAACGCCGAAATCACCGCCGTCTATGGTTCCACCGAGGCCGAGCCCATGGCAGAGTTCGATTTATCGCGAGTTTCGAGAGAGGAACTCTCCTCGATGGAACAGGGCGCCGGATTACTGGCTGGCCGTCCGGTCGCGTCATTGACACTGCGAATCCTTCGCGACCACTGGGGTTCGCCCCTGGCTCCGATGACTAAAGCGCAATTCGATGCGCTTTGCATGTCTCCGAAAGAAATAGGTGAGATTGTCGTATCCGGCCGCCATGTGCTGGCCGGATATTTGAATGGCACGGGCGACACCGAGACCAAGTTCGACGTAGACGGCGTCCGCTGGCATCGGACCGGCGACCTGGGCTACCTTGATTCCCAGGGAAGACTCTGGCTGATGGGACGAGCCTCAGCAGCGATTCACGATACACACGGAGTCCTCTACCCATTCGCCGCTGAGTGCGCAGCCATGCAGGTCCCAGGGGTCCGGCGCGCGGCCATCCTCCAAGTCGCTGGCCGGCGTTTACTCGCCGTCGAAGCAGATTCTGCCGGCGTGTCCGCCGCTCTGTCTCACGCGTTGGCCTGGGCGAAGTTGGATGAGATCCGGGTACTGGCTTCCATTCCCATGGACAAGCGCCACAATGCGAAGATTGACTACGGCTCTTTGGCAGCTATGTTATCTAGGCCACAGCTTCGGAGATTGTGATGCGCCGGCGGCACACTAGGGTGCGCCGGGAGCGAAAACGTCGTTTGGCGGACCGTGGGGCGTGATACTCTCTTGCCACAACTAAACAGCCGTGAAAGGAAAACCGCAATGGAAGTCACGCTGCGCCCTTTGAGCCTTGGAGAGATACTCGACCGCATGTTCCAGCTTTACCGCTCGCGCTTTCTCATGTTTGCCGGCATCGCGAGCTTCGCGGCGGGACTCGACCTTGTCTGGAAGCTCATCCAAACCTCGGGCGTGCGGATGGCCCAAAACCACGTCGCGCCGGTCACGCTTGGCCTGGTCAGCAGCGGATTCTCGCTGGTCAGCCTGGTGGTATACATTTTGGTCAGTGCCGTGGCGATGGCCGCGACCAGTCGCGCGGTATCCGCCCTCTACCTCGGTCAGGAGACCGGCATTGGGCAGGCCTACCGCGAGGTCAAGCCGCACTGGTTCCGCTATGTGCGGCTTTACTTCACGGCGTCGTTTCTGGCGTGGGGACCAGCGTTCCTGATCTTCGTAGCCTTGATTGTGCTTGCTGTCGCCGTTCCCGCCATGTTTGGCCAGAGCGCCGGCGTGGGTACAGGCCTGGCGATCCTGGCAATCGTGGGCCTGAGCCTGTTTGTGGTTGTCCCGTTCGGGGTGTGGATGATGTTGCGCTATTCCCTCTCGAATCCGGCATGCGTCTTTGAAGACCTGAAGGTTCGAGCGTCGCTGAAGCGGAGCATCGAACTGAGCAGAGGGCGCAAGGGGAGCATCCTGGTGATGGTGCTCCTGGCGTGGGTGATCTCGACGGTGCTGACGTACGCGGGGTTGATGCCGCTGATCATTAATGTGATTCATACGGTGGTCAGCCATGGCAAGCCGGTGGTGTCTTACGGCCTCACGATTTACAGCCTGCTGGTAGGGTTTGTGGTGACATCGATAACCCTGCCGCTTTATTCCATCGGATTGACGCTGTACTACTTCGACCAGCGCATTCGCATGGAAGGATTTGACGTGGAGTGGCTGTTGCAGAAGGCCTCGCCGGAGCCCCCGCCGCTGTTGGCGAGCCTGCCGGTCGAACCCGCGAGCCAGGCGTGAGCGCAAAGACATCTGCGGCAGCGTTGATGGCGGTGCTTTGCCTTGCGCCGATAACCCTGCGCGCCGGCGACGTCGCGGCACCCGTCCAGCGCTGCACCTTCACCGAATACCAGGAGCACGTTCGGCAACTGGCGGCGATTGTGGATGCGTGCAAGGCACAGCGGTCGGCGGCCGCCTGCAACCCCAGGCTGGTGGGCCCGGACAACTACGTGGAAACCGCCGAGGGAGCCCGGGCAGTGCGCTTTGACTGGCTACGGCGAACGCTGGCAGAGGCGATCCCGGGTAAGGTCCCGGCGAAACAGGGCGATGACGCAGACGCCCAACTCGCAGCGGCGGCAAGCCGGCTGGCCCAGGACGCGGGAAGCGCGCCGGAGCCGGCACCGTCGACGGCGAATGTGCGAGCGCACCTGACGACCGTGCTGGCCATGCACCGCTTCCAGCGTTACCAGCAGGACCCGAGCCTGCTGGACCGCGCCCGGGCAGCATTGCTGCGGTGGCTATGGAACCGGCTGAACAGCGTGGCCGAGTACGGCGGGCGGAATCCGTGGATTGCCCACGGGCTGGAGGGTCTTGCGATCGCTGCGCCCTGCGTGCTGCTGGCGTGGTGGGTGCTGATGGAACTGCGAAAGCAGCCCGGCCTGCCGCAAAGGTCCGAGCCGGTCGTGGCGCAGGCGCCCTCCGCGCGCGAATGGCAACGCTGGCTGGAGGAGGCGGAGAAGTTTGCGCGCGAGAGCCATTGGCGCGAAGCGATCCACCATGTGTACTGGGCGGTAATCAGCCGGCTGGAGGCGCACGGCCTCTGGCCTGCGGATCGGGCACGCACCCCGCGCGAATACCTGGCGCTGTTGCGCGAAGGCCACGCGCTGAAGCCGGAGCTGCGCAGCCTGACGCGGTCGTTTGAGGTGATCTGGTACGGGCATCGCCCGGCCGGGGAAGAACAATATCACGAGGCGCGCGCGCGCATGGAGAAGCTGGTTCCGCGATGAAAGCCGGAGGAAAGAAGAGGAGATGTCTGCTTCGCTGAACCCGCGTGACCGCCGCCTGCTGCTGGCTTGCCTGGTGATTGTGGCTCTGGCCGCCTGCGTGGTTGCCATCCTCGCGCCGCAGGAGGACGACGACAATGTCGTGCCTTCGAGCTTCTCCTCCGGCACGCACGGCGCGGAGGCAGCGTACCTCACGCTGGAACGGTCAGGCTATCGCGTGGAGCGGTGGGAGAGGCCGCTGAGCGAGCTTGTGCAGCAGAACGATGCGCACACCGTGGTCATCCTCGCCGACCCCATGCCAACCAGAAAAAACCTGACCGCCGCGCGCAGCTCGGTGGCGGCCATCCTGCAGCATGGCGGGCGCGTGATTGCGACGGGCTCCTCCGGCGGCGACCTGCTGCCGCAAGGCCAGGTGGCGGAGCTGCCGCAAATTGCGGGAGCGGTGGAGTCGAACTGTACGGCCCAGCCCGACGGGTTCGGCGACCTGGCGAACTCGGGCGCTGTCCACCTCCGCGAGGTAAGCTTCTGGAAAAAGACGCTGCCCGAGCAGCGCGTCGAGTACACCTGCGGCACCGACGCGGTGGTCGTCAGCTATGCCGTCGGGCCTGGCCACGCCATCTGGTGGGCGGATTCGCTGCCGCTCGAAAATGCGTTCATCGCCAAGGACGGCGACCTGGCGCTGTTGCTCAACAGCCTCGGCGACGCCGGTAACCACATCGTTTGGGATGAAAGCCTGCACAACGACGAGCCAGGCATCTGGTCGTACGCCAACGGCACGCCGGTGCGCCTGCTTTGGCTGCAACTGGTGCTGGCTGCCCTGCTGCTGGTTTTCAGCTTCAGCCGCCGCAGCGGGCCGCTGCTGCCGGACCCGGTGGTGGCGCGCGATGCGCCGCTGGAGTTTGTCTACTCGCTGGGCGCGCTGTATGACCGCGCCGGGGCCACCAGTACCGCAGTGCAGATTGCCTATGCGCGCTTCTGCCTGATGCTTGGCCTCAAGCGCAAACGCAACAGCGCGGAGGAGACCAACGAGATGATGGCTGTGGCCAGCTCGCGCCTCCGGCGCATTGAGCCGGAGCTGCGACCGACCATTGAGATGTGCGAAGAGGCGACCTACGCGCCGGCGCAGATGCCGCTGCGGCAGGCGCTAAAGCTGGTGCACTCGCTGAGCCGGCTTGAGCGGGAAGTCAGGCAGGGCACGTTGGGCAGAGACAAAGAAAAGTGAGGTACGAAGTGGACGAGCAGACCAACACGATCGACGCAGAGTTAAAGGCGACGGCACGGCTGGTGCGACACGGACGCACGGAGCTGAGCAAGGTGATCGCAGGACAGGAGCAGCTGATCGACCAGGCGCTCATCACGGTACTGTGCCGCGGCCACGCGCTCATCGAGGGCGTTCCCGGCATTGCGAAGACGATGCTGGTCAAGCTTATGGGCCGTCTGCTCGGTCTCAAGTTCCATCGCGTGCAGGCCACGCCAGACTTGATGCCCGCGGACATCCTCGGCACCACCATCTTCCGCCCGCAGACGCAGGAGTTCATGCTCCACCGCGGGCCGGTGTTCACCAACTTCCTGCTGGTGGACGAGATCAACCGCATGCCCCCGCGCACGCAGGCCGCGCTGCTGGAGTGCATGGAGGAGCGGCAGGTCACCATCGACGGAGAGCGCCACGCGCTCGCCGACGGCTTCACCGTCTTTGCGACGCAGAACCCAATCGACTCGGAGGGGACCTATCCGCTGCCGGAGGCGCAGTTGGACCGCTTCCTGATGAAGATCCGCGTGGGCTATCCAACCGCCCAACAGGAGCGGCTGATTCTTGAGCGGCATCGCGAGCAGTTGGGGGCACGCGGCTTGGACGAACTGCCGATTGTGCCGATTGAGCCGGAGCTGCTGGCAGCGGCGCAGCAGGAGGTTCGCCGCGTCAGCATCGAACCCGCGCTCTATGAATACATCCTGGCGCTGGCCCGGCGCAGCCGCGAGTGGCCGTCGCTCATCCTGGGTGCCAGCCCACGCGCCGCCCTTGGCCTGATGCTCGTAGCGCAGGCGTATGCGGCGCTGGAAGACCGCGATTACCTCGTGCCCGACGATGTCAAGCAGGCGGCCGTGCCTGTCCTGCGCCATCGTCTGCTGCTGCGGCCGGAAGCGGAGCTGGAGGGATACGATGCGGACCGCGTGCTCTCCGACATTCTCGCAGCGGTCGCGGTGCCGAAGGAATGAGCAAATGATCTCAGGCTCGCTCACCCCGGAAAGAGTCTCGGCCTCAGCTGAGCCGCGCAGTCGTGCAGCCATCGGCCTCACGCGGCGAGGTCTGCTGTTGTTTCTGGCGGGCGCGCTGTGGCTGGTGCCGGGCTTCTTTATCCCGCGCATGGTGTGGGGCATGGCCGTCTGGGACATTCTGGTGCTGGCCGCTGCGTGCCTGGATGCATCGCGCCTGCCGGCTCCCGCGCGTCTGCGGGCGGAGCGCGTGTGGAGAAGCGCGCCGTCGCTCGAGAACGCAGCCGAGGTGGAGATTGGTCTCGAGCAGCAGGGTGTCGCGCGTCTCCGTTGCGAGCTGACCGACGACCTGACCGCCGCACTCGTCGACAAACCGCCCCACATCGACTTGACCGTCTATCCGCTCGGTCGCTCTGCTGCCAAGTACCGCTTCACGCCTCGCGAGCGTGGCGACCACCGTACGGGCAGCCTCTATCTCCGCTACCGGTCGGCTGCGCTGGGCCTGGTGGAGCGCTGGGCCGTGGCGCCGCTGGAGCAGACCGTGCGCGTCTACCCGCGCGTGCATGCGGCGGCGGAGCAATCCCTGTTCCTCACCCGCAGCAAGCAGATCGAGTTGCAACAGCGGCTGCAACGTCAACGCGGCCTCGGCCGCGACTTCGAGAGCCTGCGCGAGTATCGCGAAGGCGACGACATCCGCGACCTCTGCTGGACCGCAACCGCCCGCCGTGGTGTGCCCATCACGCGCCAGTACCAGACCGAGAAGAGCCAGCCGGTGTGGCTATTAATGGACGCTGGCCGCTTGCTCCAGTCGCGCGTGGCCGGCCAGTACACGCGGCTGGACTACGCGACGGCGACAGCCCTCGCCCTGGCGCAACTCGCACTTGGCTCCGGCGACCGCGTCGGCCTGCTCGCTTACGGCCAGGCGGCGCAGCAGCGCGTCGCGCTGGGCCGAGGCGCGGCGCATTTGCGGCAGCTCATGGAGTCGCTGGCGCAGGTCCGCGGCGAGTGGGGCGAGGCCGATCACCTGCAGGCCACCGTGACGCTCAACCGCATTCAGCCGCGGCGCAGCCTCGTGCTTTGGATCACTGACGTGGCCGAGACCTCCATGCGTCCGGAGGTGATCGACGGTGCGGCGCAGTTGATGCGGCGTCACCTGGTGCTGCTGGTCACCATGCGCCAGCGCGAGATGCTGGCCCTCGCCGACCACCGCCCGGAGTCGCGGCGCGAGATGTTCGCGGTGGCCGCGGCGCAGGAGATGGTCCACCGGCGCATGGTGCTCATGGCGCAACTGCGCGAGCAGGGAGCCCTCACGCTGGAGACCGAGCCGGAAACCCTGACCTCGGCAGTGCTCAATCGGTATCTCGACGTGAAGGAGCGCGGACTGCTGTAGTTCCGCTGTGTGCGTCCCGGGCACGCAGCCGCGTAAAGACGCAACCTTGCCGCGTCACTCGGAGGCATGCGGCTCACAGTAAAGATGAATCAAGCCGCCGGGGCGCTTTGCAGCGGTTCCATCGAATCGCGCTCCGCCTGCGGCTCACGCGGCGCAAACCACCAGAACATCAGGCACGCGAACAGCGATGCCCCCACGGTGAACTTCAGCGCGACCGACGCCCTTGTGGGCGAGAAGAATCCTTCCAGCGTGCCGGCTACGACGAGCATGGGAACCACCCCGGTCATTAGCCGCACGGACTCGCGTCCCGCCTCCACCACTGAGTGGCGGCGGCTGTATACGCCGGGGAACAGCAGCCCCTGGCCCAGCCGCAAACCGGCCGCGCCCGACAATACGATCGCAGGCAGCTCCAGCGAGCCGTGCGGCGCAACAAAGCTCCACAGCGAAAGCGACATGTGCGCCTGCGCGCACGCCGTGCCGATCACGCCGATCAGCACGCCATTCCACCCGATCATATAAATTGTACCCAGCGCCGCTACAATTCCGGTGGCAAACGTGACAAAGGTGACGGTGAGGTTATTCGTCATGATGGCGCTGGAGGCCTCCGGTGCCATCGAGACAATCGAGTCGGTCCACATGCGATGCTGCTGGATAGTGGCCACCATGTCCGGACCGAGCAGGTTACGCATGAACTCCGGCCGCACCACCGTCAGCAGCGAGCCCAGCAACCCGCCCCCCAGCAGCAGCAGCAGCGACGCCAAAATAAACGGCTGCATGCGGCGAATAACCAGCGGGTACTCGAACCACAGGAACCGCAGCGCGGCCATCGTGCTCGATCTGCGGCTGGAGTAGACAAAATTGTGCGCGCGCCCCAGCAGTCGGTTCAGATACGAAGCCAGTGTCGGCGCGGAGCCGTCCTGCCGCAGCGCGCTCAGGTCGCTGGCAATCTGCCGGTAGAGGAACGCAATCTCCTGTAGCTCGCCGTGGCGCAGGCTGCGTAGCCCGCCCCCATCCGCAGCGGCCAGCAGCGCGCTCAGCCGGTCCCAGTGCGGTCGTCGTTTATCGATCCATCGATTCGTGATCATGTTTCTCTCGGCAAATCACACCGGCTCCGTTATGATTGTGCAACCTGCGGTCCATCCTATGCAGCAACATTCTGTTGATTTCGCAGCCAGGCTCTCGCCTGGCGACCAGCTTAGCATTGCCACGCCGGAGCTCGTTGCCATCGAGTTTCCCCTCGCCGGCCTGGGCAGCCGCTTTGTCGCCATTCTGCTGGACTACCTCCTGCAGGCGCTGACGGTCTTCTTCTTCATCCTGGTATTGGTGGTGCTGCTGCCGGGCCAGGCAGGCAGCAACGTGGCGCAAGCCGGCAACAGCCTTTCCGACAAGTGGACCATCGCTATCCTGATCGCCGTCCCCTTCCTGCTGGTGTGGGGATACTTCACCCTGTTCGAAGCCTTCTGGCGCGGCCAGACGCCGGGCAAGCGCATCATGAGGATCCGCGTCATCCAGCAGACCGGCCGCCCCATCAGCCTCTTGGAGTCCATGGGCCGCAACCTCCTCCGCTTGGTGGACTGGCTGCCTGCCTTCTACTTCGTTGGCGTCGTCAGCCTGTTCGTCACCCGCCGCCAGCAGCGCCTCGGCGATCTCATCTCCGGCACGCTTGTCGTGCACGAGCGACCGCTGGAGACCCCGCTGGAGAGCATCGGTTCATCGCGCACCTTCACTCTCGCGGCCGTGTCGCCTGGTGTCGTGCACGCCCCGCGCGAAAGCAAGCTGCCTGCCGATGCCGTGGCCCGGCTGACCATGGCCGACCTGCAGGCGCTCGAGCAATATCTGGCGCGCCGGCTGGATGTGCCCACCGCTACGCGAGGAGCTCTGGCGAACAAGATCGCCCAGAGCATTGCGGTGAAGATGAACTACAGCATTCCACCGGGAATGAAGCAGGAGACGTTTCTGGAAGAAGCAGCCTATGCGCTCCGCTCGATCCCGAACCTGAGACACTAAGACTGCTGCGGAGATGCCCGGCAAATTGATGCCACCGAGCACCCGATGCCTTCCCTATTTGCCGGCGCGGAAGGTGGAAACAGCGGCAATCGCCAATAGCCATGAGGTTTTGAGAAACCTGTTCTTCTGTGGAGACCTGCTGGAGACATGGACTGGCCTGCTGCCCTCCTGTGAGGCTATTGATAGGTACCTGCCTTCTTGAAGTCGCCGGCTTTGACGATGGAGATGGCGGCGGGATCGACGTGGCGCTTGAACGCGTCGCTGACCTGCTGCGGGGTGAGCGCGGCGACGGCGGCCTCCAGTTTCGCGTCCCACATCAGCGTCCGGCCCCAGCGTTCGCGGCTCTGGAGCAGGCTGGCGACGGAGCTTTCTTCAGTGCGCGCCACGGAGCGTTCGTCGAGCCAGGTTTTCTTGGCCTTCTCGACCTCGTCGGCGGTGAAGCCGTCCTTGAGGGCGCGGGCCACTTCTTCGTTGAAGTCGGCCTCGACTTTGGCCATGTTCTGCGGCGCGGCGATGGCGTTGCCGGAGAGCCCGGCGTCGTCGTCCTTGGGCCGGATGGAGAAGCTGGCTCCGGCCCCGTAGCTGAGGCCGTCCTTGACGCGAATGCGCTGAAACAGCCGCGAGTTGGACGAGCCGCCGAAGATCATGCCTGCGATCGTGAGGGCCGGGTAGTCGGGATCCTCGTCGGTCATCTTCATGGGCATTCTGAACAGGATGAGGGCGTTCTGTTTGTCGGGCGTTTCGATCTTGTCGTTGACGGCCGGCACGGGAGCGTAGAGGTAGTGCAGGCGCTCGGTGTGGCTTGCGCTCTTCCAGTCGCCGAAGAGTTCGGTGACTAGCTTCTGCGTGGCAACGGGGTCGAACTGGCCGCTGATGACGATCTCGCCCTCGCCGGCGCCATAGAACTGCTTGTAGAACTGGCGGACATCGTCGAGCGTGACCTTCTTCACGTCCTCCAGGCGTTCGTCGATGGTGTTGGTGTAGCGCGGGTCGCCGCGCGGATACTTCATATTGTTGAAGTGCCGGTCCATGTCGATCGAGGCCAGGGTGTTGGGCTCGGTCCTGCCGCTCTCAGCGTTGGAGATTTGCTGCTGGCGGAGCTGCTCGAACTCGGCCTCAGGGAACGATGGCTCGCGCATCAACTCGCGGGTGAAGCGCAGCGAATCGGCCAGGTTCGCCTCCATCGTGCGGATGCTCGCGGAGGTCGAGCCGGAGCCTCCGGTGACGCTGATCTGCGCCTTCAGCCGGTCGGTCTCGTCCTGGATCTACTGGCGGTTCTTGGTGGTGGTGCCGCGCATCAGCAGGGCCCCGACCATGGTGCCCACATCGGGGTGGCCGAACAGCGACTTCTCGTCGCCGAAACGGATGTCGATGACGGCCGTCACCGTGGCACCGCGTGTCTTTTTGGGGAACATCACCAGTTTCAGGCCGTTTGGCAGGGTGGCGCGGATGACGCGCGCCTCGATGTTCTTGGGCGTGGGATCGAACGCCTCGCCCTGCTGAATGGCCGCGCCGCCGTGGTAGTCCTTGAAGCGCAGGGCCGGGTCGGGCGTGGCGGGAATCTCGGCGCGATCGGGAGCAGAGGTGGGGATGAACTCGCCCAGCGTGCGGTTGGACGACTTCAGGTAGGTCTTGGCCACGCGGGTCAGGTCAGCCGGCGTGACTTTGGCAATCTCGTCGCGTATCAGGTAGAAGATGCGCCAGTCGCCGTCGCCTGCGTATCCACCCAGCATCAGGGCAACCGACTGGGAGTTGGTCAGCGCGAGATCGATGTTCTTCAGGATGCGGGCCTTGGCGCGATCCACTTCCTCCTGGGTGGGCGGATCGTCGGCGAAACCTTCGACCGTCTTCAGCAGGATTTGCTGGGCTTCATCGATAGACTGGTCGGGCTTGAGTTGCGCGAATGCCAGCGCGCCCCCCGGATCGTGTTCGGCATCCGCACCCATGCTGGCCGAGACAGCCTTTTTGCTATCGACCAGCGCTTTGTACAGCCGGCCGGTCTGCGGAGCGCCGAGCACCTGGGCCATGACTTCCAGCGGCGCCATGTCGGGATGGAGGGCCGCAGGAATATGGTAGAACGCCATAATTCCCTGGATATTGCCGACGCGGCGCAGAACCACCGACCGCTCGCCTTCCTGTGTCGGCTCGACCGTGTAGGGCTGGGTGAGCACGCGCGTCGGCCGGGGAAGAGCGCCCAGGGTCGCGGCCACCATCGCGAGCGCCTTCGATTCGTCGAACTGGCCGGCGATGATCAGGTCGGCGTCATCGGGCTGGTAGTACTTGTGATAGAAGACGGCGAGGTTCTCGATGGGCACGCGTTCCACGTCGGTGCGGTCGCCGATGACCGTCTTTCCGTAGTTGTGGAAATTGTAGGCCGCCGCCATGACGCGCTCATCCAGGACGTTGAGCGGACTGTTTTCGCCGTTTTCCATTTCGTTCCGGACCACGGTCATTTCCGTGTCCAGGTCCTTCTTGGCCATGGTCATGTGGGCCATGCGGTCGGTCTCCAGCCCCAGTGCCCAGCGCAGATTGTCGTCCGTGGCGTTGAAGGTCTCGAAGTACATGGTCTGGTCGTAGGAGGTCTGGCCGTTGAAGTTGCCGCCGGCCCGATCGGTGAGGTCCTTGAACAGTTCTCTGCCTGAAGTGGAGGTTTTGAAGGTCATGTGCTCCAACAGGTGTGCCATCCCGGTCTCGCCATAGCCTTCGTTACGCGAGCCAACCAGGTATACGACGTTCACCGTGATCTTGGGCTTGGAATTATCCGGAAACAGCAAGACATGCAAACCGTTGGGAAACGCGTATTCCGTGACGCCTTCGATGGAGGTCACCTTCTGAACACCCTGCGGCAGGGTTTGAGCAAAGACGGCGGCGGTGAGGATTATGCTGGCCGCAAAGAGGGCGAGGAGTCTTTTCAGGTGCATACTTTGTGCCTTTCGGTTTTCGCGCCCGATTATACTCGGCTGAACTGTGGGGCTGTCGCAACGACCCGTTGCTTCCACCTGATGCGACCCAAGGGGACGGATCCGCCATCCTGATCGAGCGCGGCTGGATCGACCGGAAGTTCATCGAGGGACACACTTCGGGCTTCGATCAGCTCGCCGAAATCGGTAAAGAAACATACTCCTGAGTACTCGTCAAAGATTGCTGGAGCGCGACTTTCCCATTGAATGGGAGGGCGACATGGTTGTAGCGCTCCCTGGAACTGGACCGCGGGACGGTCTTTCCAGTCAACCATTGTGCTCATGATCTCATATCCATTTTTTCCAAAGCAACCAGACCTTGATGGACTGGGTCAGACCCGAGTAAGCAAACAGTGTCAGCAACAGGATTGGCCAGTAAAGCCCCGGCAGGTGTACCAGACCCAGCGAAGAAGCCAGCGGAGAATACGGGAGCCAAGCTCCAAAGGCCATGATGGCCAGTGTAGTGAGGGTGAGGGACAAGCTTGCGCGGCTTTGTAGGAAGGGGATCTTGTTGGTGCGGATGATGTGGATGATGAGTGTCTGGGTCATCAACGACTCGACGAACCAGCCCGTTTGAAAAAGCGGAGCGCGTGACGGATCCCAGCACTTGAAGAGATAGAGCATCACGAAGAAAGTCGTGTAGTCGAAGATCGAGCTGATGGGGCCAACGCAAAGAATGAACCGCTTGATCTCCCCGATATTCCAGGGCCGCGGCCGCGCCACTAGTTCTTCATCCACTGCATCGGTCGGGATCGGAACCTGCGAGAAGTCGTAGAGCATGTTGTTGGTCAGGATCTGGATGGGAGCCATCGGGATGAATGGGAGAAATGCACTGGCGCCCAGCACGCTGAACATATTGCCGAAGTTGGAGCTGGCTCCCATCCGGATGTACTTGAGAATGTTGGCGAAAACCTTTCGTCCCTCGATCACACCCCCATCGAGCACCATCAGATCTTTCTCCAACAGGATAAGGTCCGCCGACTCCTTGGCGATGTCCACAGCCGTATCCACCGAGATGCCGATATCCGCGGCGTGCAACGCGGGCGCATCGTTGATTCCGTCTCCCATGAATCCGACGACGTGTCCCTTGCCCCGGAGGACGCGAACGATTCGCTGCTTGTCAGCGGGCGAGAGACGCGCGAACAGGGTTGTCTTTTCCGCCGCATCCGCCAGTTCAGCGTCGGACATCTTCTCCACGTTTTCACCCAGCAACATTGGGTCGGGCAGCAGTCCCACATCGCTGCACACCTTCCGGCTGATGAGATCGTTGTCCCCGGTGAGTATCTTAACCGCAACCCCATGCGCGTGCAGCGCTTCGATTGCAGTTGCGGCCGTACGTTTGGGTGGATCCAGGAATGCAACGTACCCTTTCAGCACGAGGTCGCATTCATCGTCCTTGGAGCAGGCCTGTTTTCCCGGCAGCTCCTTCACGGCTACGGCCAAAACCCGGAAGCCGTCGTTGCTGAGACTCGCATACTCATCCCTCAACCCTTTCATCAGCCCGGGGTCCATGGGCGACAGCTTCCCATCCAACTCGAATTGAGAGCATTGGCGAAAGATCTCTTCTGGAGCGCCTTTGGTAACAAGGATTGCCTTGCCCTCAGGGGTCTCTACCATCACCGACATCATTCGCCGCGTAAAGTCAAAAGGGATTTCATCGAGCTTCTTGTATTTTTCGATGAGCGCCTGCTGATGAAAATCCGAACTACTCAGAATCGCCGTATCAAGAAGGTTCTTGAGGCCCGTCTGGAAATGACTGATGAGATAACCGTCGAGCAGCACTTCGTCCGTTTCCCGTCCGGCTACGTTGCAGTGCCGCTGGAGGACAACACGATCCTCGGTAAGCGTGCCGGTCTTATCGGTACACAGTACGTCCATGCCGCCAAAGTTCTGGATGGCATTCAGCCGCTTGACTATCACCTTCTTGCGGCTCATCGCGATCGCGCCCTTGGAGAGGCACACGGAAACAATCATGGGCAACATCTCGGGGGTCAGACCCACGGCCACTGCCATCGCGAAGAAAAAGGCACTCTTCCAATCGTGCTTGGTGAACCCGTTAATCAAGAAAACCAGGGGCACCATCACCGCCATAAGCTGGATCATGAGCCACGTAAAGCGGCTGAGACCGCGGTCAAAGCTGGTCGGTGGCGCTTGTTCTGTAATCGATCCGGCCATGCTCCCGAGATAAGTGCTGACTCCCGTCACCACTACGACTGCGGTGGCTGTGCCGCTTTGAACACTTGTTCCCATGAAGCAGGTATTCTTCAGCTCGGTTGGCGAATTCGATGGCTGCGGGTCGGGTTCACAGAGTTTCTCGACCGGAAGCGACTCCCCGGTGAGCGTTCCCTGGCTAACGAACAAGTCTTTTGCGGAGAGCAGCCTCACGTCGCCGGGGATCATGTCGCCGGCAGACAGCTTGACGACATCTCCGGGCACAAGATCTCTAAGCGGAATCTCCCTTGCGCTGCCATCCCGAATGACCGTAGCGGTCACGTGGATCATGGCTTTCAGCTTTGCCGCCGCCACGTCTGCCCGGGCCTCCTGCACAAAGCGAAGCGTGACGCTGAGCACGACCATGCATGCCATCACGATTCCGGCGCGCGCGTCGCCCGTGGCAAAGGATATCGACGAGAGCGTTGCCAGAAGGATCACCAGCGGGTTACGGATGATGATCAGCAGGCGGATAAACCAGCCGCGCGTGCGTTCCTGCGCCACTTCGTTGGGGCCCGCGGTGCGCGCTCTCGCCTCGACATCCGCTTGCGTCAAACCCTCGAGAGTCGTGTGCAGGGAGCGCAGCAGTGCGTCGCCGTCCTTCGCCGCCGCATCCAGAACCGCGGGCGAAACGCGGATGTTGTGGTCTTTCACCTTGGCGGGAATTGGAGACTCGGTTGGGACATCTGCGGCGTGATTCGTATCGGATACCATTGTTCGCTCGACCGCGATCTAAGATTACTTCGATGTCGCAAGTCTACCGGCGATTGGGGCGGCGCACGAATAGATAGTCAAGAAGGATGAGCCGCCGCACCGCCCTGCGACTTTACCGAATACCGCATTCTTGCAGGAGCAAGGACCGTCCGGGAATTCAAAGACTGCCGGAGGTTGAGCGAAACCGCTCTATTGCCCACGCCGATCGCCGCGATTCGGAATTCTCAAGAGCGACCTTCCGAATAGTAGCCCGATACTCACCTGATCAATAGGCTAACGCGACACCGTCGGCGCGCATCTCGCTGGCCGCGGCATAGACGCGATCGGTTCCCCGTTTGCGGTTCTCGATGCACTCGTACCGGCCGAATCCGCCATCGCTTACGCCCATCGTCCAGCCGAGATCGATGAGGGCTTTGCGGGTTGCGACTGGCACTCCCGCTTCAAGACGCAACAGACCCCTTGGGGAACGTTCCGCCGCGTCTTCGCCTACGATCTGTGATGAACCTTCTTCGCCCATGGTCTGAGACGAACCTTCGTGGTGCCAGCGCGGGCTGTCGCCGGCCGCCTGTACGTCAAGCCCGTAATCCACGCGATTCAGGATGATCTGGGTCTGCCCCTGGGGCTGCATGTCGCCGCCCATCACCCCGAAGGACATCCAGGGGACGCCGTCTTTCGCGGCGAATCCGGGAATGATGGTCTGAAAAGGCCGCTTGCCCGGGGCGTAGATGTTCGGATGCCCATCCTGAAGCGAGAAAAGTTCACCGCGGTCCTGGAACATAAAACCCAGCCCGTCGGCCACCAGGCCCGATCCCATGCCGCGGAAGTTCGACTGGATCATCGAGACCATCATGCCCTCGCTGTCGGCGGTGGTGAAGTAGGTGGTGTCGCCGTGGCTCGGCGCCTGGCCCGGATATACCGGCTCCAGAATCCGGTCCGGCCGGATCAGCCTGGCTCTCTGCTTGGCGTATTCCTTCGAGTTCAGCCACGCAATCGGGATGGTGGCGAAGTGCGGGTCGGCATAATAGCGGGCGCGGTCTTCGTAGGCCAGGCGCTTGGCTTCGATCTGGATGTGGAGCGACTCAGGCGACTGGAAGCCCATCTCTCGGACGCCAAACTGCTCGATGATGTTGAGCATCTGCAACGTGGCGAGCCCCTGCGTATTTGCGCCCATGCCGTAGACGTCGACCCCGCGATAGGTGGTGACGAGAGGCTCGGGCCACTCGGCCTGATGTTCGCGCAGGTCTTCTTTGGACAGCCATCCACCGATGCGTTTGAAGTAGGCATCGATGGTCGCCGCGATGGGGCCGTCGTAGAAGGCGTCACGGCCGCCGGCAGCAATCATGCGGTAGGTGTGGGCAAGGTCCGGATTGCGAAATACATCGTATTCGTTAGGCGCCTTGCCGCCGGGCTCGTAGGTGTGTACCGCGTTGGCCGTCTCTTCCACGCCGGAGCCGGGCTTCAGAAACGCGGCCATGTTGCGGCTAATGTAATGGCCAATAATCTGCGGGACGGGGGAGCCGGCCTCGCAGTAGTGAATCGCCGGCTCGAACAGGTCCGCCCACTTCAGCTTGCCGTAGCGCTGATGCAGCGCCCACCAGCCGCCCAGCGCGCCCGGAGTCGATACGGTGACCGCGCCCAGGCGGGGAAGCACACCGTCCTTCGCCCGCGAGCGCGCGGTTGCCAGAGAGAGCGACTTCGGTGATTTGCCAGAGCTTGCCATGCTCACGACTTTGGACTGCTTCGGATCCCAGAGTATGGCGTAGCAGTCGCCGCCAAGACCGGAACTGACCGGCTCGACAAAGCCGAGAATTGCGTTGGCGGCTACGGCGGCGTCCACAGCAGAACCTCCGCGGCGCAGCATTTCGATTGCAACCTGGGTTGCCAGTGGATGGGCAGTCCCGGCTGCACCCGAGCATCCCAGCGCCGGCGAGCGGCTGGCAAAGCTCGCGCCGGAAGGCCGGTCCCCGGCGTGGACGTCTGGCCGGTCAAACTTTTCGGCTCCAGCCGGCTGAAACTTAAGGAGATCGCTTGCACCGGTTGCGTGAACGGCGTCGTCCTGTGCAGGTTTGGTGGTCAAGCTCTGGCTGAACGACGTCGAACCGGCTGCGGCGAGCGGAAGCGTGGTGAGAAACGTGCGACGGCGCATGGTGCCGACCTCAGGAGGAGAATTGCGATCCAGCGAACCTTTACGCGAGGGCAGAGATGTGGCAGTGCACACGCCGGCCCGGCGCCCTTCCAATCATAGAAGAGAAGGCGCGTGTTCTGCCGCGAGTTGCGACCAAAGCACGCGCCGTTGGGATGATCGTCCTGCTAGAAGATGAACTTGCCGCTGAGCTGAAGCTGCCGCGACGAGCCGCCATCGCTGGTGGCGAAGCGGGTCGCGGTGATCTGGCCGAAGGACGTGGATTGGACATTGCCCGACGGCTGGCCAAAGTTGGGGTGGTTCAGAATGTCGAAGGCGTCCACACGCAGGGTGAAGCTGAGGTTTTCGAAGATCTTCGTCTCCTTCTCGCCGGAAAGATCCAGATCCGCGTATCCGGACCCGGTGACGGCGTTGCGCTGCATGTTGCCGAGGCCGGTGTAGACAGTAGGTGCGGTGGTGCCGGTTGCGCTGGCTTGTGTGCCCGGAATCTCGAAGATACAAGCCGCGGTGTAGTTGGTTGTGTCGCAGACGTTGCCGCCATAGCCCAAGCCGGTACTCGGGAATAAGGTGACATTGGCAAGTCCGGGAAACTGCTGTCTCGTCCGGGAGATGTGGCCGACCTGGGTTGGACGCACGAAGCCGCTAAGGCCATTGAACCCATCACTGCTGGCGACGATGTTGACGGGGAAGCCCGCCTGGTACTGGAAGATGGTCTCCAAACGATAGCCGGAGACCAGTTCGTTGCCTTTGAAGGGCAGGGCCCAGATGGCGGTCCCGGCATAGTGATAGCGCACGTCGAAGTCCGACAATCCGTAATTCTCGCGGGGATTGTTGCTGTCCGGCAGCAAAAGGCCACCCTGCGACCCGAGGGAGTTAATGTCCATGGACTTGGTCCACTCGTAGTTCATGTTGAACTCGAGGCCATGAGTGAAGTTCTTGCTCAGCGTGACCCAGAGAGCGTTGTAGTTGGAGAAGCCGATGCTGTTGCGCTCGTTGATGTTAGAGGCAATGCTGACGCCCGGATCAATGGGGCTGGTGGCCGAGAGCGTGTTAAACGGGCGAGCGCTACCCGGAACGCCGCTGGCCTGGTTGGGGTTGGTCTCGATAAGCAGGTGGCGTCCGGCCGAACCGTAGTAGCCGATGGAAGAAATCACGCCCCAGGGCAGCGCCTGCTGCAGGTTCAGGTTGAAGTCTTCGACGTAAGCATTCTTCAGGTTCGGGTTGACCCAGCCCAGCGCGAAGCCGGACGCCGCCTTGGCCGAAGCATAGAGACTGCCCAGCGGGATGGGCGAGGCGCTGTTGCTGAACGAAACTGCTGTGGTGAACGGAGGATTGCCGGTAAGAATACTGACCGTGCCGGCGACGGGCTGGTCCACCAGGTACGCGTAGGCGCCGCGGAGGACCGTCTTCTGGTTGTTGAAGACGTCATAGGCGAAGCCCAGGCGGGGCTCCACGTTGTAGTTCTGCTTGTAGGCGCCGTTGGCGGCAATGCCGTTCGTCCCCGCCTGTGTCAGCGTGACGTTGTTGGGATTGAACATGGAGATGCGGTTTTCGCCTTCCAGCGGCGTGCCGTTCCACTCGAAGCGCGCGCCGTACTCGAGGTTGAGGCCGGGAGCGACTTTGTAGGTGTCTTGCACAAAGAAGCCCGCGGCGTCCGCATAGATGCGGTAGTCGATGATGTTGGGCTGAATGCTGAACACCGGGGACACACTGGCCTGCAGGTTGGCAGTTGAGAGGGTCAACGTGCCGATATTGCCGGCGAAGCTGTACAGCAGATAACGGCGGAACTCGCCGCCCCACTTGATCTGGTGATTGCCCTTCACCATGGTCACGGTGTCCGCGAGCACGCCGGTGGTGGTGTCGCGCCCTTGCGGGAAGCCGGATGGTCCGCCGATAGTGAAGCCCACATCGGTGACGGTGGTCTGCGGGATGCCGACGTTGCCGGAGAGGCCGTCGCCGAGGCCCACGCTGGAGGGGCTGATCGTGTTGGCCGGATTAAACGCGATGGCGATGCGGTTGAAGCCCAGACGGGCCTCATTGGAGACGTTGGAGTTGAAGATGTGAACATACTGCAGCGTGCCGATCTGGCGGTGCGCGGCGCGGTGGTCACCCCACCCCGGCAGCGTGTCGCCCTGCAGGGAGGGTTCGGTGCGGACGTCCTTCTGGAAGGCGTAAAAGCCGTGCAGGGAATCGTTCGCTCCGAGCTGCTGCAGAACGTCGCCGGTGTACTGGTCGATCTGCACCGGCCCCGGGGTAAACGAAACATAATTGGCGCCGCTGTTGGGCGTGGGAACCAGCGCTGCAATCTCCGCGCCGGGGGTCCCGGCAGTGAACCCTGCGAGCTGCGCCGAGGTAAATACCGGGCTATTCTGCAGAATGCCCTGGTGCTGGCGCAAGGCTTCGTAGCTAAAGAAGAAGAAGGTGCGGTCCCGCCAGATGGGGCCACCGACAGAGCCACCATAGTTGTTGCGCTTCAGCGGGGCCTTATCGCCGGTGTTGGCAACCAGGGGCAGTCCAGTAGCGGGGTTGAACGGGCGGTTGAAGTAGTTGCGCGCGTCCAGCGCTTCGTTGCGGAAGTAGTCGAAGGCCTCGCCGTGGAACTTGTTGGTGCCGGAGCGGGTCGCCACCGTGACGATGGAGCCATCGCTGCGGCCGTACTCCGCGCTGAAGGTTTGATTGTTGGTCTTGAACTCTGAGGTGGTGCTGATCGACGGCTGGAACGTGATCTGGTTCTGGCTGATATCGTTCAGGTTGATGCCGTTGATCTGGAAGTTCACCGAGTCTTCGCGATTGCCGGCGGTAAGGAAGGAGTTGGCGCCAAGCCCGCGGCTGGGCTGGGTCAAGCTGCCCAGGGTAGCGCTGGCCACCACACCGCCCGGCGTCAGCACCGTGAGATCGAGGAAATGGCGGCCGTTGAGCGGGAGTTCCTGCACCGTCTTTGTGTCGATGACCTGGCCGACCGTGATCGTCTGCGCCTCAATCTGCGAGGCCGTACTCTCCACTTGTACCGTTTCTCCGGCCGTGGCCACCGCCAGCTTCATATTCACGGTGACCATCTGGTCCACGTCCAGCGTCACCTTCTCCACGGTGTAGGTGCTAAAGCCAGAGGCAGTCGCCTGCACCTTGTAGTCGCCCGGCTGCAGGGACGGTACCACGTACAGGCCCGCGCCATCGGTCTTGATCGCGCGGTCGAGTCCGGTCGCCAGCGAATGCACCGTCACCTGGGCATTCGGCAACACCGCGCCACTTGGATCGGTGACTGTTCCCGCCAAAGTCGCGGTGGACTGGGCCAAGGCATGGACTGTGAAAACGCTGATCAGAACTGAGAGAAATAGAACAGATTTTACCAATCGCATCTTCGACCTCCGGAACGTCAAACGCGCCGCTCAACGGGAGATAACTCCCTGAGCTGGCTGTTAGGCCTTAGTGACAGGCGTGCGAAAAATTGGTTACGATGCCGTGAAGATACAACAGAAACAATGCTTTGGGAAGTCAATAATCATTACGCTTATCGCAGATTGGCACTTTCCCAATGTCGCGCAGCGGACGCTTGGCAGCCACAACCGCCTGCGCATTCGGTTTCCATCACCAGGAGGTGCACCATGCCGGGCTCACGCCGCGAGTTTCTTGCCAAAGGATCGCTCGGATTGATGGGGGTAGCCATGTCCGCCAAACCCGCACCCGCAAAACAAACGCCGGAAACTCCAGGCGCTCCACCTGCCTTTGGCACCTCGCCGCCGGTTGGACCCGCTGTGACTCCGCAAACGTTTGCCGAGGCCGAAAAGCTCGTCCAGGTGGAGATGTCACCGAAGGACCTGGCGCAGGCGGCAGGTAACTGGCAGCAATCTCTGGCAGCCGTCTACGAGCGGAGGGTCGGCCCCAGAAGACTGCACATCGAGGAGAGCGTCGCGCCGGCAACGGTTTGGAATCCCACGCTGCCGGGGACTGCGAGCGGTCCCGCCAGGGACGAGTTCGTGATCCGCTCCTATCCCGCGCCAGGCCTCCCCGCGAAGGATGAGGACATAGCGTTTGCACCAGTCTCGCTGCTTTCAGCATGGATCAAATCGCGGCAGATCACCTCGGAGCGGCTGACCAATATATATCTCGACCGGCTGGAGAGATTCGATCCAAAGCTTCACTGTGTGATCACGTTGACTCGTCAGCATGCGCTGGAGCAGGCGCGCACGGCGGACCGGGAAATTGCCGCCGGCAACTATCGCGGACCCCTGCATGGGATTCCGTGGGGAGCAAAAGACCTGCTCGATACGGCCGGAATCCCGACCACCTATGGCGCCGAGCCATATCGCAATCGCATTCCCACACAGGATGCGACCGTGACCGCGCGGCTCAATCATGCCGGTGCGGTGCTGGTCGCAAAGTTGAGCCTTGGCGCATTGGCGCTGAACGACGTCTGGTTCGGAGGTCAGACCATGAATCCCTGGCTGCTCGAAGAGGGTTCGTCCGGCTCCAGCGCCGGCCCGGGCGCCGCCGTAGCTGCCGGGCTGGTCGGGTTCGCGATCGGCAGCGAAACCCAGGGCAGCATCGTCAGTCCCTCCATGCGCTGCGGCGTTACCGGGCTACGGCCTACCTATGGCCGTGTTCCGCGCACCGGAGCCATGACCCTGAGTTGGACCTGCGACAAACTGGGACCAATGGCGCGCTCCGTCCAGGACACCCTGCTTGTTCTCGGTGCCATTAGTGGACCTGATCCGGCAGATGTGGCGAGCGTTCCCAGCAAGCTCGCCTTCGATTCTGGCGCGGACATCACCCGCCTGCGCGTCGGATACATTCCGGCGTGGATGAAGGAGGCGCCCGCGACTGACGTCGATCGCGCCGCGCTGGAAACCGTGAAAAAGCTGGGAATGAATGCGGTGGAGGTCTCGCTGCCGAACTGGCCCTACGACTCGCTGAACATCATCCTGTTTGCTGAGGCTGCAGCCGCGTTTGAGGAACTCACGCTGAGCGGCAAGCTGGATGAACTGAAGATGCAGGTGCCCGACGCCTGGCCCAACACCTTCCGCCAATCCCGCTTCCTCTCCGCGGTCGACTTCGTGCAGGCTGATCGATTGCGGCGCAAGGTCGCCATTGAGATGGAGAGGGTTTTCTCTGAGGTTGATCTGTTGCTTGTGCCTTCCCTGCGCGACGAGTTTCTGGTGATTACGAACTTTACCGGGCATCCGTCTCTGACCCTGCGCGCGGGCTTTGTGGAGGTCTCCGAAGCGCGCAGCGACTGGGCGCCGGACCCCGCGCATCCCCTGCCGAAGTTTGCGCCGCCCAGGCGCGTGCCCTACGGTGTCACCCTGGTTGGGAGGCTATTCGAAGAAGGAACGCTGGCTGAGGCGGGCATTGCCATGGAGCAGGCGTTCGGCGTTGTTGGGCAGAGGCCAGCGGGCTTCTAAAGGTTCAGCGATCCTTCACTCAGTGGGTGCGCTCGCAATTACGCGGCTTCCTTAATAGAGTGCACATTAGCTTGCCCGCTACAGCCGATGGCGAAACGTTGTACATGCCCGCGGCGATTGATCGCTGTATAGCCAGGACCTTTTCGGTTCGTATGTCATCACTCCCCCGTAGGACGCGCGCCACCGCTCCCACGGTCCTGCTCAGTGCCGCCATGTCGACCTGGGCTGCACTGCTTGGTGCCTTCTGATTCGAAACCGCCGTCGCACTCCGATCCTTCCCCCCGCTCCCCTTTGCGCCGGACACACAGGCCTTTCCACAACTAAGGTGTCGTTGCGGACCTCCAAGTTCATTCCTATAGTTCAACCCTGAAACCTCGGTTTCACGTCAACTCATCGGTCATTCTGGCTGAGACTTTAGTACTTCCGCCAAGTCTGTTTTGGAAATCTACCAGGCGCTCAGGCTTATCCTCCCGCAATTCCCGAATGCGACTTCAAGTGCAGTTGAATCTTGTAGATCCCTCAGGAGCGTTACAATTCAAAACGAATCGGCCGCGAAAAGGGCCGTTCCCGTTGAAGATTCGTGAGGTAATTCCCATGCTGCTGCGATCCGTCCGTGCCGTTCTTTTCACCGGAGTGCTGCTCGCGTTGGGGGCGAGCGTCTCCGCGCAGAGCCAGTCCGCTCCCGCTGCCGACTTCGACCCGCAGACCTTCAAAGCCCCTCCCGCGCAGTACCGCGGCCATGCCATGGGCAGCATCAACATGACCAGGGACACCCCCGAGAGCCTCGCCGCGGAAGTCGATGAGGCCAGGAAGCTGAACTATGGAGGCCTCTTCTTCGAACCCGGAGGCACCACCTCGCTCGGTCTTTCCCCCGACTATCTGAAGAGATTCGCCCGCGGCACTCCCGGCACCAAGGGCGTCGAGTTCCTCAGCCCCGATTACTTCAAGCTCTATGACGCCGGAGTGCAGCAGGCCATCAAGGATGGTCTCGAGGTCGTCCTCTACGACGACTACTCCTTCCCGTCCGGCACCGCTGGCGGCCTGCTCTACTCCAAGTTCCCCCAGTTCGCGGGCAAGAGCATCAACGAAGCGGAGCAGGACGTAGTCGGGCCGAAGAAGATCGACCTCGCAATTCCCGATGGTATCTACATGGGCTCCGTCCTGATGAACCTGGACACCCACGATGTGGTCGACGTCAGCAGCAGCGGCAAGGCCGGTCACCTCATCACCCAGGTGCCGAAAGGCAATTGGAAGGCCATGGCCTTCTATCTCGTCGAAGGCAAGGCAACGGTAGTCGACTATCTCGACCCCAATGCCATGACGGCGTACATGTCCCTCACCTACGACCGCTACGCCCAGTACCTGGGCAAGTATTTCGGCAACATCATCACGCAGACCTTCTACGACGAACCGTCCATGCACCACGCCGACCGCATGTGGACGCCCGACTTCAATGCCGCCTTCCAGAAGCGTTACGGCTATTCGCCGATGAAGTACTATCCGGCGCTGTGGTACGACATCGGCCCGCAAACCGACGCCGCCCGCGATGCCTTGTTCGGCTTCCGCGCCGCGCTCTACGAGGAGAACTACATCAAGCGCCTGAACGACTGGTGCGCGGAACACCATCTCCAGTTTGGCGGCCACACCGACCAGGAGGAGCCGGCGAATCCGACTCCACTCACCGGCGACCTCATCAAGATGTTCAAGTACCAGACCATTCCAACCATCGACGACATCTGGTGGTATGGACGCTCGAACATCTCCTACAAGATTGTCACTTCGTCCGGCTTCAATTATGACCACCGGATTATCCGCGCCGAGACCTTCGCGGCCTATGCCGGCCTCACCGCCAAGATCGCTTTCCAGGTCACGATGGACCAGTACGCGATGGGCATCAACTCTCAAGTCCCGGCCCGCACCGTGCAACCGCAGCGCGCGGAGTTGAATGACTATGTTGGCCGTCTCAGCTACATGCTCCAGGGAGGACGCCATGTGGCGGATGTCGCCGTTCTCTATCCCATTGACTCGCTCCACGCCGACTACCACTACGTCGGCGGGCAACAGTTCCCGCTGGCCGCCGACGAGAAGGCCCCGCAAATCATGGAGGCAGCCTACGCGCGCGAAGGCGGCGACGCCCCCGGCTCGGACTACCAGAACATCGGCGAGGACCTCTTTCGCGCCTCGCGCGTCGACTACACGTACCTGCACCCCGAAGTGCTGGTCGAGAACACCACCATCGACCACGGAACGATAACCCTCAACAACAAGGAGAATCGCGAGCAATACAAAGTCCTGATCCTGCCCGCCGGCGATGTTCTTTCGGCCGCGGCGGCCGCGAAGATCAAGCAGTTCTACGACCAGGGCGGCGCGGTCATTGCTACCGAGCACCTGCCCACGCACTCCTCGGAATTCGGCAAGGATAAGGAAGTCCAGCAGGCCATGGCGGACATATTCGGCGTCGCCAAAGATGAACCGTTGAAGGCCGATGTCCGCCGCGCCCAGGACCGCCAGAACCTCTTCGTCTTCTGGTATTACGTGAAGAAGAACGCCGCGGGCGGCCAGGCGTACTATCTGCCCAATACCCACCCGTGGCTGCTGGATGCCATCTTGAAGCTGGCGCTTCCTCAGCGCGATGTGGAATTTCAGCAGCCACCGTCAACGGGCCCGCTTGCTGCACCTGCGGGCGGCTTGGGTCAGTTGCGGTCTGGCAACGAATATGAAGGAGCCCTGAGCTACATCCACAAGGTAACGGACGACCGCGATATCTATTTCTTCGTCAACTCGTCGCCGAAGGATATCGATACCAAAGTGACCCTGCGTGGGCGCAAGACCCTGACCATCTGGAACCCACACACCGGCGCGCAGGAGCCGGCGGAGGTCACGGCCTCGGGAACCGACGCCCAGCCAACCTCTACGGTGCACCTCAAGCTGGCTTCCGTTACGTCTCTGTTCTTCGTTGGAGAATAGTCAGCGGATACACCGGCTTCCAGGTTAGTTAGAACGCGCGAACCATGACCTCAAGAGATTCGCGACCAAGACGCGACCTTAGGTCTCAGGAGATAGATGTCGCACAGCGGCAGTGCTCCTGGTTCTTCTGGCGGAGGCAACCCGTAGCAGGCCGTGTCGACGCGGAGCGGACAATGGATGGCGGTCAAGCCATTCCAGCACGATGCGGTTCGACTTCTCCGGCGCCTCCGCGAAGACGGAGTGGCCGCCACCGGGAAGCACGATCAGCTCGGATGCTCGTAGTTTGCGGTGTAGCTTGATGCCCGAGTTCAGACTGACCGTATGGTCGCGATCGCCCCACACCAGCAGCGTTGGAACTCGCCTCACGCGACGGAGCGCGGCTTTTAGCTTGGATTCCTCGGCGAACCAGCCGCGAGTAATGCGAAGAACGTGGCGTAACGAGCCGGGGCACCGCAGGCAATCCGCAATCTCCTGCAGATCGCTATCAACGACGCGCGCTGCTCCTCCGTACATCCCCCCCAGAGCGATGCGCTGAATCGACGCCGGAAGATAAGGCACCACCCAGGCCACTAGCCCGCCCCACCAACTGCTATAGAGCCGCACCACAGGATCGGTTGAGCGGTTGTATGGATTGGCCGGCGCGAACAGGACGAGCCTGCGCACCCGCTCCGGATGCAGCGCAGCCAGCATCAGCGCCACGGCTCCGCCATGCGAATGGCCAACGATGTCCGCCGCACCCACACCCAGCGCATTCATCACTACCATAACGCGATTCGCGATCGCCGCCAGCGAAGCGTCCAGCCCTCCCACCCGTTGCGATTTACCCATGTTCACCAAGTCGATCGCATAAACACGGGCGTGCTGTGCGAGGGCTTCAATGTTATTCCGCCAGTCTGCGCTGGAGCCCACCAGCCCATGGATCAGCAGCATCGGCCTGCCGGTCCCGGCATGGAGATAGTACACGCGGACTCCGGCCACATCGACGAAGGCCTCTTCGTATCCCGGTTGCGGGGTCTCCTGCTGCATGGCAAGAAATCCTTTCTCGCAAATCCCTAAACCCGGCACCACTGCAAATTAGTTCATCCCCGATGCATGTTCCTCACTGGCACTCGCGAATCGCGCCTCAAGGAAGTATTGGATGTCTCACCAGCCTGAAGCGTAACCTGAGTTCTCGAAGAAATTCGCCGCGGACGCAGCCAAGGTGAATCATGGACAGATTAGTAGACCGATTGAACGCGTCTGTCTGTCGGGGACACAACACTTCTGACAAAGATCCTGTCGGTTCCGGAGAAATGTACCTTGGAAAACACCAATACACTCTCGTCCTCACCCCAGCGAGGTACCCAACGGGTTCTGAGAATCGGCCATCGAGGTGCCGCCGGCCATGCCCCGGAAAACACCCTCGCCGCTATTCGCAGCGGCATCGCTCTCGGCTGTGACTTCGTCGAACTGGATGTTCAGTCCACCCGTGACGGACGCCTGGTGTTGATGCACGATCTGCTCGTCGACCGCACCACCAACGGAAGCGGCCTGGTCTCCGAACTCACCTGGGAAGAACTGCAGTTGCTCGACGCCGGCACCGGCGAGCGCGTCCCCTCGCTCGAAGCCGCCCTGGCAGCGGCAAGCGGGCATGCCGGAGTCATTCTCGAGGCCAAAACCCGTGGCATCGGACCGGCCATGCACCGTGCAGTCCAGGCATCAGCTTTTCCAAGTCCGGTCATCTACGCGTCCTTCCAGCACGCAGACGTCCTCGAAATCAGCCGGATCGACCCGCTCGTCAGGACCAAGGTGCTCATTGAGTGGGTGCCCGTTTCCGGACCGGCATTCGCACACGAGGCCCAGGCGGCGCTGGTCGGCCTGTCGTTCGCCTCCGCATCTGCCGCGTTCATCGCCGCGCTTCACGGCGCCGGTCTTGAGGTACTGCTCTATACCGTCAACGAACCCAAGCTGATCCGCACCGCCATCCAACTCGGCGCCGACGGCATCATCTCCGATTATCCCGAGCGGGTTCCAACAGTCCGGTCGACATCAGATTCGCATTGAATGTTCGCCGTCTTGAACCAGCTCCACGAGACATTGTGCAGACCATTCCCCGGCAACTCCCGGCACCTGATCTCTATTCCTCAGCGCCAATGCGCAAGCCATGCGGCGCGCTAGAGGCCTGCGCAAGGAGACACCCATACCGAAGGCCGGATGAGCTGCCTCCCTCCGATTAGTCCATCCAGTGTGAGAGTTCTCCGATAATAGG
>CAZAXI010000016.1:0-45097 GCA_964489045.1 uncultured Granulicella sp.
CCCTATTATCGGAGAACTCTCACACTGGATGGACTAATCGGAGGGAGGCAGCTCACGGGCGCTATCCTGGGCGGCATGTTCACGACTATCTATTTTGGGGGAAACGGATGCTCCCCCATCAGCACCAGTATTACCGACGGTTTCTCATTCGCTGACGATACGACTCCGGGCACGTACGACAACGGCAATGACAGCTTGGTCGTCACAGACACCACAACCGTGCCAGAGCCGAGTTCCAACGCACTGATGCTGACCGGGCTAGGGCTGATCGCAGTGTTGCCGTGGAAGCGAAGACAAGATGCCCTTCGCCAGTCGCAGGCCGACTGAACGCATCGCACACTACTGCGGCGGCGCGCCCGCCCCAGCAGCCGGTGCCGCCGCTGGCGCTTCCGGCTCCGCCGCATCCGGCTCCGCTGCATCCGGCGTCTTCGGAATCACCTGCACCACCGGAGCCTCGTCCGGCGGCGTCAGCGGCACATCCAGTTGCTTCTCCGGAGCGTTCCCCTCCGGGAACTTCTCGTCCGGCTTATTCGCAATCGCCGCGCGCATAAAGTCCATCCACATCGGCAGCGCCGCCTTCGCGCCGGTCTCTTTCTCGCCCAGCGTCTGCCGGTTGTCGAACCCGATCCACGTCCCGCACGTCACCGTCGGCGAGAAGCCGATGAACCACGCGTCCGTAAAATCATTCGTCGTGCCCGTCTTGCCGCCCAGCGGATGCTTCAACTGCGCCGCCGCCGCGCCCGTGCCCATCCTCGTCACCGCCTGCAGAAACTGCATCATGGTCCGCGCCGTCTCTACCGAGATCACCTCGCTCACCTGCGCCGGCGCCTCATCCAGCGGCAACCCGTCCGCCTGCTCCACCTTGCGGATGTAGTGCGGCTGAATCCGAATCCCGTCGTTCGGAAACACGCTGAACGACTGCACCTGTTCGTACAGCGAGATGTCCGCCGCGCCGATCGCCACCGGCAGAAACGCGGGAATGTTGCTGGTCACGCCAAACCGGTGCGCCATCGCGATCACGGTGCGGATGCCCACCTTGTCCGCCAGCTTCAGCGCGGGAATGTTTCTCGACTCGGCGAACGCACTCAGCAGCGTCATCGCGCCCTTGTAGTCGCCCTCGTAGTTGTGCGGCGTGTACGGCCCATTCGGAGTCGGGAAGCTCACCGGCCCGTCCACGATGATGTCGGTCGGCTTCGCGCCTGCTTCCACCGCCGTGGTGTACACATACGGCTTGAACGAGGAGCCCGTCTCGCGTTCCGACTGCGTCGCCCGGTTGAATTGGCTCAGCGCGAAGTCTCGCCCGCCCACCATCGCCAGCACCTCGCCGCTGGCATTGTCCACCGCCATCATCGAAGCCTGCGCGCCCGAGTCCTCTTCCAGCTCCGCGTGCACGATTCCGTCCGCCGTGCCCCCCCCCAGCTTCACGTACACCACATCGCCCACGGAAAGAAATCTTTCCGCACCCGTCTGCTGCGTCCACGCCCAGTCCGCCGGCGTCATCACCGCCCGCTGCGGCCCGATCTTCACCATCACCCGCGCCGGCGAAACCTCCGTCACCAGCCCGTGATAATACCCGTCCTTCGCGATCGCCTGGCTCCAGTCGGGATGCTGATACGTCGCGATGTCCCGCCCTTCGCGCACGATGTTTTCCAGGTTGCCCTTCCACCCATGCCGCCGCTCGTACGCAGCGGTCCCATCCAGCACCGCCTTGTTCGCCACCATCTGCAGGTCGAGATCGAGCGTCGTGTACACGCGCAGTCCCGCGCCGTGCACCTCCTCCAGCCCATACTCCTTCTCCAATTGCTTCCGCACCTCCTCCACAAAGTACGGCGCCAAGGAGTTCGGCGGCGGCTCAATATTCAGTCCCAGCGGAGTCGCCGCAGCCGCCTCCTCCTGCTCGCGCGTAATCTTTCCGTCGGCCCGCATCTCGCTCAGGACGAGATTGCGCCGGCGCAGCGCCCGGTCCGGATGGTTCACCGGCGAGTAGTACTCCGCGCCCTTGGGCAACGCCGCCAGCAGCGCCGCCTCGGGCAGCGTCAGGTCCTTCGCATGTTTGCTGAAGTAATACTCCGACGCCGCTTCGAACCCGTACGTCCCGTGCCCCAGGTAAATCTGGTTTGCATACATCTGGAAGATCTGGTCCTTGGTGAACACCCGCTCAATCTGCACCGCCAGCAGGATCTCCTGGATCTTGCGCCCATACGTCTTCTCGTTCGACAGGAACAGGTTCCGCGCCAACTGCATGGTCAGCGTCGACGAGCCCTGCGCCATGGTCCGCGAGTGCAGGTCGCGCCACGCCGCGCTCACCGCGCGCAACAGGTTCACGCCCCAGTTCCGCTCAAACGTCTTGTCCTCAATCGAGATCAGCGCCTGCCGCAGCACCGGCGGAAACTCCGTGTACGGCAGCACCACCCGCCGCTCCAGCGCGAACGACCCGATCTCGCGCCCCTTGATGTCCAGCAGCTCGGTCGTGGTGTTCGGACGGTAGCGCACCAGGTCGTCCATCTGCGGCAGATCGATGGAGTACACCAGCATCAACCCGCACATCACCCCAAACAGGCTGGACAACCCAAGCAGGATCAGGAACGTCGCCCGCACCGCGATGTGCCGCGTCGGATACGCCGGCCCATGCAGCACATGCATTCCACCCATGTGGCCAAAGATCCTGCGCCACCACGGCAACTTCACCCGCTCCGGGGATTCTCGCTGATCGCTGGATAAACTGGGCACGGCCCCTTAACGGTAGCATGGCGAAACCACCGCCCACGCCCGCGTTTCCCACCCGTTCCAACGCTGGTTACGCGGCCACAGCATTCGCACACTCGCGCAGTTGCAGTTGCACTTCAACTAGCAACTAACAACTAGCAACTAACAACTGTCCTTAAGCCGCTTTGCTCTTCAGGATGTCCAGCGCCTTGTTCAACGGCTCGTCCACCTGAATGCTCGGCTTCTTCGCCGGCACTGGAGTTGTCGCGGGAGTCCCGGTTACCGTCGGAGTCGCAGGTGTTGCCGGAGCCTCGCCGTCCAGGTCGGCGCCGTCGTCCAGCGCCGAAGCCACCAGCACGTTCGGCGTCACGCCTTCGTCCTGCAGCTTCTTGCCCGAAGGCGATTCGTACTTGGCCACCGTCAGGATCAGCATCGCGCCATCCGGCAACTCGAAGGTCTTCTGCTCCGCCCCTTCGCCAAACGTCTTCTCGCCCACTACGTCGGCGCGCTTGTCATCCAGCAGCGCCGCCGCCACCAGCTCTGCCGGCCCTGCCGTTCCGCGGTTCACAATCACCACCAGCGGGGCTGTCGGCTGAATGGTCTTGGATGAGTCGACCCAGAAGACCTGCTTCGGGAACTTCTGCCCCTCCAGCGTCGCGATCGTCCCGCTCTTCAGGAACATGTTGGCCAGCCGCGTCGCCTCGGTCATGTCTCCGGCAGCAACGTCGCGCAGGTCCAGCAGCACCTTCTTGTTGCCTGCCTTCTGCATGCCTTTCAGCTTCGCCTCGACCTCCTGGACGTGGTCGTGATCCAGAATCTCCGGCTTCAGATACAGGATCGAGCCATTCTCGTACGGAGTCTCGACCACCGGAGGCACCACCGTCAGGCTGCGCCGCATCGCAATCCGGTCCGGCTCCGCCTTGTTCGGGCGTACCACGCCAACCGTCAGCGTGCTCCCGGGCGCACCCTCCAGCATCCGTTGGATCATGGCCAGCGAGATGTTGCGCGTGTCCTGGCCCTCAATCGACTCAAGAATGTCGCCATCGGTCAGCCCGGCCGTATCCGCCGGACCTCCCGGAACCACCGACACCACCGTCGCGTAACCGTACCGCTTGGAGACGTTGATCCCGGCCTGCGCCAGCTTCGTATGTTCGAGCAGGTTGCCGGCGCCCTCTTTATACGTCTTCGAGTCAGCGGGCGTCAGGTAGCTCGAATCGGCGTCCAGCGACTCCAGCAGGCCGCGCAGCGCCCCGTTGGTCACGTCGGCGATGTTGGGGTCGGTCACGTAGTCTTCCTGGATCTTCTGCAGCACCTCGGTGTAGACATTGATCTGGCGATAGGCGCCGTCCTGCCCGGTCGCAGCGCTGACGCCGCTCAAGTTCACGCCCAGGAAAACCGTGAGCACCAGGACCACCGACACCGCGAGCAATAGAATCTTCGAAATCTTAGGCATGCGGAGCATCTCCACCGGACAGGTCCGAGAAAGTCGCCGGTCAGGATTAGACGCACTTCCCCGGCAACCCGATAGCTAAATGATATACCGGACTCCAAATCCCCGCGAAACGGGGTGTACCCGTGAAAGCACTCACCAGACGTAGACTTGCTGAATTGAGGGCGCGCCGGTCTTGCCGTCGATCACGCTGACCTTCAGAACCGCCTCGACATTCCGGTTGGTGAAGTCGGTTCCAGCCTGGTCCCGCAGCAATTGCATGTAGTGGGGACTGGTCGCAAACTGAGCGGCTGCTTCACTTCCATTTCGCCCCACGCCGGCCAGCACCACCACCCAACTGCCGGTGGTTGCATCGCGGAACCGGGCCACCAGCGCATAGTCGTCTGCGCTGGAGTAGGGCAGGTTCAGGTCGCGTTCCCAGCGCACCCCGGGATGCGCCGCGTCCTCGATCGCTTCGGTCTCCTCCACCGGGGCAAAATGGAAGCGCAGCGGCTGCACCAGGCGCAGCGTCCACTGATTGTTGTACGCGCCCACCAGAATCACCGGGTGCTCCCGCAGTTCCGTCAGTGGAGTGGTCGCAGCGGATTGCAACTGCGTGGTCACCCCGCCGTTGCGCTCCAGCAGAGCGCTTACCTGCGCGACCGCGGAGACGCTCTGCATGGAGACAAACGGGTAGTCGACGTCCTTGGTGGCCGTGGCAACGCCGGAGATGTGGTTCTGCGAGAAGACCGATCCTCCAATGCAGACCGTCATCGCAGACTGGTCGCGCAACACCGGGGCCCAGAAGCTATCCAGCGGCGTCCTGGGTTGAGCGGCGCGGTATCTCCAGCCCACTCCGGCAATCAGGGCGATTACCAGCGCCGCGGCCAATGCCAGACGCCCCCTGCGCCTGGCATTTGCCTGCCTCTGCGCGAGCACCAGGGGGTGCCGTTCCTCCGCCGTATACGGCGAAAGTGACACGCCATCCGCCGCAGCCGAGAGTGAAGTCCGGCCTGACTCGGATTCCTCACCGCCTATTTCGGCAAAGAGGCCTGAGCTGGGAATGTGGGTTGCGAGATGGCCGTGACCTTCTCCTGGGTGGTCGTGCGGATCGGGCTCGTGGAAAAACTCGGGAACATACGAGCCTGCCGGAAGCGAGATTCGGATCCTGGGCCGGTGGCCAAGTTCGCTGTAGTAGAGCGACAGGCGCTTGCGCACCTCGCCCGCGGTGTAGCGCACTACCGTGTCCGCGTTGGTGTCGTAGGCCGGCGGCCGGTCGAAGACCTCCACGCCCAAAGTCCGCTCCTTAAGCAGGTCCGCCTCGCCAGCCAGCGTTTTCTCGACAATGTACTCGAGCAGCGCCGGATAGCGTTTGCTGTTGCAGAAGTGCGGGCTGGCCAATACCTCCCGCAATTCGGCAAGGATCACCTCACGGTCCATCCTGGACAGCGGGTGCGCTGCGTCGCGAGGTGCAACTGCTCTGCTCATGGCGTGATCGAATCCTACTCGCCATGAGAACGCCTCGCAAGGGACGTTTGTCACAAGTTCCAGAGAGGCCACAACTATCACATTCCATTTAGGTTGTTTGGAGAAAAAGAACCAAACCGTGAGTCACTTGCCATTCCTGCCTTGCGCGGCAGAGGGTTGGTCTGCTTCCGCGAAAGCTTGAACGCCACGTGAACGGGCAGGTGACAAACGTGCGATTCGGCGAGCCAACCGGCCATCGAACCCAAAGCTTCGCGCGGGCGAGCGCAACCGTTATCCGGTCGACAGAGGTTTCTTTGCTCGAATCATCACGACGGCAGTTCCTGATAGCGGCAACCATGACGACCGCGGGCGCTCTGCTCTCCGCGCCGATGCGTGCCGCCGCGATCGAGTCCACCTCCGCGGACGGAGTCGCCGTGTCCTCAACGCGGCTGGATGCCGGTTGGCAATTCCGCCGGGAACCGATGGACGGCGTATGGGAGGTCTGGCGCTCGGAGGAGAACGATCTCTGGCAGTCCGCAGCCCTCCCTCACTGCTTCAATGCAACCGACGCGTGCGATCCGGATCAGCCCTACTATCGCGGCCCGGGATGGTACCGCACCCGGCTGGCTGTGGAGAATCCCTTCGCCGACGGGCGGGTTCTTCTCCACTTCCAGGGCGCTGGCCAGACCACCACACTTTGGGTCGGTTCCACGCTGATTGGGACGCACAAGGGCGGCTACGATGAGTTTGTCTTCGACATCACCGACGCGGTTCAGCACCTGCCGGTCGCCGACGCGAAAGGCGGGGTGCCGATTGCTGTCCTCTGCGACAACTCACCCGACCTCGACCGCATCCCCTCCGACCTCAGCGATTTCTGCCTGTACGGCGGTCTCTACCGCCATGTGAACCTGGTCTACCTGCCGGCAGTTGCGCTGGAGGCCGTTCACTTTCTTCCGGCGGTCGCGGCCGACGGCAGCGCGCAGCTCTCGGTGAAGGCCAGGCTCTTCAATCCCAACAACCGCAACCTGGCCTGCACGGTTTCGGTCGAGGTCTTCGACCCTGCCGGCCAATCCATCCACAGCGCAACGGAAACGATTCCCGTCTGGACGGGCTTCTCCGAGTTCACCACACACCGCGTGCTGGCGCCGGAACTCTGGTCGCCGGAGTCGCCGCGCCTCTATCGCTGCCGGGTCACGCTGACCACGTCCGCGGGCCGGACCAGCCTCGACGAGCGGTTTGGCATCCGGCAGATCGAGTTTGTGGAACATGGCCCGTTCAAGCTGAACGGCAAACGCGTACTGCTGCGGGGCACGCAGCGCCACGCAGACTTCGCCGGCGTGGCTGCCGCGATGAGCGACGACCAGGTGCGCGAAGAGATGCGGCTGATCCGCGAGATGGGCGCAAACTTCATCCGGCTGGCGCACTACCAGCAGGACCGGCTGGTGCTTGACCTGTGCGACGAACTTGGCCTGATGGTTTGGGAAGAGGTCCCCTGGTGCCGCGCGGGAGTCGGCAGCGAAGCCTTCCAGCAGAATGCGAAGCACATGCTGACCCACATGATCGACCAGCATTACAACCACCCTTCCATCATCCTGTGGGGACTGGGCAACGAGGACGATTGGCCGGATGAGTATCCGAGCGTCGACCAGAAGGCCATCCGCGGCTTTATGACTGAACTGCGCGACCTGGCCCACTCGCTGGATGGTTCGCGGCTGACGTCCTTCCGCCGCTGCGACTTCGCGCGCGACATACCGGATGTCTACTCGCCCTCCATCTGGGCGGGCTGGTACAGCGGCAACTATCGCGAATACGAGCAGAGTTTGCTGACCCAGCGCGATCGCGTCAAGCGCTTGATCCACATCGAATGGGGCGCCGACAGCCAGGCTGGCCGCCATTCCGAAGATCCCGAGGCCGTGTTGAGCAAGGTTGCCACCGGCCAGGGAACCGCTGAGGTTGTGCTTGCCTACCTGAAGACCGGCGGCGCCGTTCGCGTCTCCAAGGACGGCGACTGGTCGGAGACCTACGCGTGCAATCTTTTCGACTGGCACCTGAAGACCCAGGAGAAGCTCAACTGGCTTACCGGGTCGGCGCAGTGGCTCTTCAAGGACTTCCCGTCGCCGCTGCGTGACGACAACTGCATCCCCCGCATGAACCAAAAGGGCGTGGTCGAGCGCGACCTCACCAGGAAAGAGTCGTACTACGTCTTCCAGTCTTACTGGGCAGACAAGCCGATGGCGCACATCTACGGTCACACCTGGCCGGTGCGCTGGGGTAAAGCGGGTGAGCCGCGCGACGTGCATGTGTATTCCAACTGCGAACGCGCGGAGCTGTTTCTGAACGGCAAATCGCTCGGCACGATCGAGCGCGACAGCCAGAACTTCCCGGCCGCGGGACTGCGCTGGAAGGTCGCATTCGCCAGCGGACCCAACCTCCTCCATGTCGTCGCCACCAAGGGAACCGCGACGGTGACCGACGAGGTGGAGCTGACCTACCAGACCGAACCCTGGGGCCAACCGGCAGAGCTTCGCCTCCATGAAAAAGGACGCAAGGGAAACATCGTCTGCGTCGGAGCCACGCTCTACGACGCCAAGGGAGTTCCGTGTCTCGACTCCCGCAACGTCGTCCGCTTCTCGCTCGCAGGTGAGGGGCGGCTTTTGGACAATCTTGGAACCTCTCGAGGCTCACGCGAGCTTCAGCTATACAACGGCCGCGCAGAAATCTCAGTGACACGCAGTGGCGGATGCACCCTCGGAGTCGCCTCCAAAGGCCTGCCATCTGCATTCCTCAATCTGTCTTAACCGGCGCTACCCCGCGCCAAGAGTATGAACGCATTGCCTGCATTTCAGGAGAATCGCCATGACGCTACAGAATTCGATTCACCTTCATCATTCAGAAACCACGACCGGCAGTTCCGGATTCGCGCGCAGGATCTCCGCGCACCTGTTCCTCTGCTGCCTGCTTGCTCTGCTGGTCCCGCACCCGCTTATGGCGCAGCAGACGACCGCGACGCTATTCGGGACGGTAACCGACGCCAACGGGGCCAACGTCACGGCCGCTACAGTCACCATCACCAATCTCGCAACCAACATCAGCACAACGCTGACGACGACGGCTGCGGGTGAGTACCGTTTCGACCTGGTTCCGGTCGGCACTTACTCGCTCACGGTCACCGCCGCGGGCTTTGAGAAGATTGTGCAGACAAATATTACGCTGACGGTGAACCAGGAACAGCGTTTGGATGAGACCCTTCGGGTGGGCGGAAACAATCAGACGGTCACGGTGAATACTGATCCACCGCAGATCAACCTGGAAAGTGCAGTAGTCGGCGTCACGCTTGAATCCCGCCAAGTCGACAACCTTCCCATTTTGAACCGGGACATTTACAACCTGCTGACGCTGGTCCCCGGCGTACAGTTGAATACCGTGGGCGGCAACACCCTGGGCTACAGCCAGGAAGTTCTGCAGATGAACGGCGGCACGACCAGCAACAACAATGGCACGGTCAGCTACTACCTCGACGGCGGCCTGAACATGACGTCGTTGCGCAATACCGGCAACGACATGCCAAGTCCGGAGGCGCTGGAAGAGTTCAACGTGCAGACGAGCAACTACAACGCCACCTACGGAAGAATGTCCAGCGGCGTGGTGAACGCCCTCACCAAGTCCGGCACCAACGCGTTTCATGGGTCGATCTACGAGTTCAACCGCAACACGGATTTCGACGCGTCGGAGCCTTTCGTTTACGCTGCGCCGACGCCCATCGCTGCCAACGCACCCGTCCACCGCAACATGTATGGCGCCACCATCGGCGGACCAATCCGTCGCGACAAGACGTTTTTCTTCGCAGAGTTTGGAGGCGTGCGGCAGATCACACCGTCGCAGTACTCCGGCTCCATTTTGCCCACTTTCACAGGCGGCACCACCGGCAACGGCGAGGCCGCGGGCGACTTCAGCGCGTTCTTGCCGTCCGGTGCGCTGGCCACGGCGGCCTGCGGCGGTTCGGCGACATCATTCGTCGTCTGCAGCCCCACGACCCATAAGCCTTACACGCAAGACGGAGTCCACGCGAGCAATATCATCACCGATCCGCTGGATCCGACTGCCGTCAACATCATGAGCAAGTACCTGAAGGGCCTGGAAAACACCACCGTCACCTCCGGCGGCGTAGTGCTTCCTTCCTTCACCGGCTCGGCGCCGTCGGTCCTCGATACCTGGGAACTGATGGGCAAAATCGACCATCAGTTGAGCCCCCGGCAGCGGATGGAAGGCAGCTACTTCTATGTGAACGGCCTGCACACCGTGCCGCAGGGCAGCTCCGTTCCCTGGATCACGCAATCGCAGATCTGGACGCAGCAGGTGATGAACCTAAGCCACACCTTCACCATCAGTCCGAACAAGATCAACCAGGCGTGGGCAACGTGGACGCGCATCATAGGGGGACGCGCCAACCTCGAAAATGCCGGCCAGCAGGGCCGCGAGTCGTTGTCCGCGTTCGGCTCCAACTACGCAATCCAGGGGCCGGCTAGCCTTTCGCAGATCACGGTGACCGGTTACTTTACGCTGTCGAATGCCATTGACGGGCCGAAGGCGGGCACGGATTTCTATTCGGCGCGCGATATGTTCATCCTGACCAAAGACAAGCACGAGATCAGCGTAGGCGGCGAGGCTTCGCTGAACAAGGACGATCAGGTCACCGATCTGGACAACTATGGGGTCTTCGGCTTCAGTTCCAGCACCTCCGCCCGCACCGGTAATGCCCTGTCGGACTTCGCTCTCGGCCAGATCAATTCGACAGAGCAGGATGCACCGGTCGACGCAATCGATAACTCGTTCTTCTACTCGCTGTTTGCGCAGGACAACTACCGGGTTCTGCCGAACCTGACGCTGAACTTTGGCCTGCGCTGGGATATGCAGACCGCACCGACCGATCCGCAGAACAAGGAGTCAACGTTCGTTGCAGGGGCGCAGTCCACGGTAAACCCAGCCATGCCTCTGGGAGAGTTGGTGGTTGGCGACAAGGGCGTGGGCAGAGGCACGGTCGCCAACGACTACAGACACGTTTCACCGCGTCTTGGCTTCGCCTACGATCCATTCGGCAAAGGCGTGACCTCCATCCGTGGATCGGCCGGCATCTTCTGGGGTGGTGTAAGCGGAAACGAATGGAATGCGACGTCGAACTACTATCCATTCTCCCTGCGCTACACCTTCCCCGCGCAGGGCACGTTGACCAGCCCATACTCGGGCCTCGCCACCAATCCATTCCCGTATGTCTATACTCCGGGCGCAGTCAAGCCGATCGTCGCGGGCGGGGCAATCGAAGGCCCTCCGCTAAGCTTCGTATGGCCCAGCACGTACCAGTTGACGATGTCGGTGCAACAGCAGGTGACAAGGACAACGGCTGTCTCGCTGGCCTATGTGGGTTCGCTGGCGCGCCACATCTCCTTCTCCACGGATGCCAACTATCCCGTCTTCAATACCGCTTCCCCAACCGCGAACACCTCGGCCACTGTAATTACACGCAGGCCGATCGATACCGGCACGCTCGGTCAGATCCTCTCTGTGGACTCCGACCAGACCTCGAATTACAACGCTTTGCAATTCACGTTCTCGCAGCGCGCAACCAAGGGCCTCAGCTTCAACGGGTTCTATACCTTCAGCAAGAGCCTCGACAGCACCGTGCTGAATTCCAGCTCGGCGCCTGAAGACTACGACAACCTGAAGATCGATAAAGGACCGGACGATTACGATCAGCGGAGCGTGTTTGCCATGTCGATCGTTTGGGAACCCAACTACGTCAGTAACGACAATCACGTTACTGCGGCCCTCCTCAACGGCTGGCACATCTCCAGCGTCATCTCCCTGCACACGGGGACCCCGTTCAACATTACGACTGGTTCCGACAACAATAACGATGGAAACACCACGGATCGCCCGGTTCTGATTGGCGCTCCGTACAACACGGGCGTCTATGGAGGCAGCCGTTCCGCGGAGGCGAAGGAGTGGTACAACCCCAGCTTCGTCAGTGGCTCTGTTCCCGTCACGCAGACGTGGTGCGGATACAGCACCAAGACGCCGGCAGACTGCGTGGGCGTTGGCCCTGGCGGATCGGATGGTTCCTTCGAGCGCAATGGGTTGTATGGCCCCGGTTTCCGGGACATCGACGCATCGCTCTTCCGGGACTTCTCCATCTTCGAGGGAGTCAAGCTGCAAGCCCGTGCCGAGGCGTCGAATGTCTTCAACCTCGTCAGTCTGAATAACCCCAATGCAACACTCAGCTCTGCGACGGCCGGCACGATTACCTCAGCCGGCTCAATGCGACAGGTGCAACTTGGTCTGCGCCTGACATTCTAGCTGCTTGCCTGGAAAGGGAACGGGACGGCGTGCAAATGCGTCGTCCCGTTCTTGTCTTCGACCAACTGCGGCGACTCGCTTGCCCACACCTGCCCAGCTTCGGGTAACATCTGTCTCTTAGGCGATGAACCCCTCTGGAGGTTGCACGTGCCGGCAAGTACCCCAGCCGCCTTTATCAGCTACAGTCGCGAAGACTCGGAGTTCGCGCTGCGCCTCGCCCAGGACCTGAAAGCCGCGGGCGCACATGTGTGGCTCGACCAGCTCGACATACTGCCCGGCCATCCCTGGGACAACGCCATCGAAGAAGCTCTGGGCCAGGCGGTGCAGATGCTCATCATCCTCTCGCCCGAGTCGGCGAAATCCGAGAACGTGCGCGACGAGGTCTCGTATGCCCTGAGCCAGGGCAAGATCATCATCCCCGTGCTTTACAAGGACTGCGTTGTGCCCTTGCGGCTGCAACGCACCCAGCGCATCGACTTCCGCGCCGACTACGCCCGTGGCCTCAATCACCTGCTGGAACATCTTCACGTAACCGAGCCCGACCCTTCGGTTCTCCAGAAAGCTGCCGCAGGCGACGCTCAGCGCCAGGCCGCCTGGCAGGCACGCGAGCTCGAAGCGCAAAGGATGAGAGAGGTGGTAGCGCGCCAGCAGGAGGGGGACGCGGAGCGCAATGTGCATAAGACGCCGCAAGGCGATGCGGCGAAGTGGAGGAAGCCTCTTGCAATCGCCGGGGCGCTGGGGGCAATCGTCATCATCGTTGCCCTGACTATATTCGTGAATCGGTTGTTGCAGCCGCATCTCCAATCGCAGCCCGCGAATAATCAGCAGACTGTCCCACCGGGCGCAGTCACGGGAAACAGTCCGGGCAAGCTGCCGGCTCCGAATCCCAGCGCCGGACCCGATCCGATCGTGGGCTGTTACATATGGTTCAACAATGCGCCGGTCGTAATTCGCGCGGACCACACCATGACGGGTGGACCGTTCACGGCGACCTGGCAGGTGATGAATGCGGCGAAGCGCGCGTATATGTTTACGTGGCCGCAGCCAGTGGTCGACACGGTCACGGTCAATCCGGACCAGCAGGCGCTAAGCGGATCGAATCAGTATGGATTTCCCATCGTGGGCACGCGCACGTCGGGGAGCAGCGGCCTGGTGGGGACCTGGAACTGGTATTTCGGCGAGATGGCAGTTTCGGTCACCGCAAACGGCCGCTATTCGCAAACCATCTCCGCCGGTACGTTTTCAGGGACGTGGCAGCAAGAACCCTGGAAGGCCGGTACGTATCTGATGACGGCATCGGAACTACCCAGGGACAGCGTCACGCTATCGGCGGACGGCACGCATATCTCCGGCGCGGACCAGTACGGCCTGGCGATTACCGGAGTGAGAGAACCCTGCACCCTGAACTAGCCGGGTGCAGGCGAGCCCAGATCGTCCTTCTGCTGCTGGTCGGCCTGGGCTTGCTGCTTCTGTGCCTTGGCATCCTGGAACGCCTGGTGGTTGTGGCTCTCCACCATGCCGGCCAGATAGGGATCGATCTTGAAGTTCCTGGGGAGCTTGTGAAGCACCACCAACTGCGTGAAGTAGTCATTGCAGACTGGGCAGAACAGCCGATATTCCATCCACTTCGCGTTTGCCATGATTTTTTCGCCTGGGATGAAGTTCTGCTTCCCGGATACCAGCGAATATACCTCTAGTTTCCCCATCGGGTAACATCAATGTTCCAGACGAAGCCCATGGAGGTGCCGCTGGTCGGCAAGTAGTCCGGCGGCGTTTGCCAGGGACAGCCGCAACGCTTCGCAGGCAGTTCTTGATGGAGACATAGAATGCCGGAGAGGGAAGATAGCAGGGTCGCACGGCCGTCGCTTGCTCTCCGTCTGGGGATTACGGGGGCAAGGAAGCTTCACGCCGACCAGTTTGTCCGCATCCGTTCGCAGTTGAAGGATGTATTTCGATTGGTTAGAGCGGAGATGGAGCGGCTTTCCTCATTGAAGGAAGTCGCGGTTGCGTATGCTCCCGGGAATGGGGCGGGACTGCTGCCGAGGATTTCACTGATCACACCGCTTGCGCTGGGCGCCGACCGGTTGGCTGCCCGGGCTGCTCTGGCCCAGGGGTTCGAGATTTACGTTCCCATGCCATTTCCTCAAGCGGCGTACGAAGAGGATTTCACCGGCAACATGGGGGACACGGATGCGCCGCCCATCCCGGCGGAAGAGGATTTGCACGAATTCCGCCAACTGCTCTCGCTTGCATCCGGCAAGCTGGAACTGGATGGCTGCCGCGGTTCGGGGCCGGACGATAGCCACTCCGCGGGCCGGGCGTATGAAGCGGTTGGCCGATTCGTTGTACGCCACTGCGATCTTCTGCTTGCCGTATGGGACGGCAAACCGAGCAACGGTCGCGGCGGTACCGCTGAAATAGTGCACTACGCCGCAAGCGCGGGGGTTCCGGTCTGGTGGATCCACGCGCAACAGCCAGGCGAGCCGGAGTGGCTGGCCGACGTGCAGGACATGCAGGATCCAGCGCCAATTGTGCCCGAATCACTCTCCACCAGCCAAAAACTTCACACCTACCTTGCGCGCCTGGTCACACCCCCGGCCACTGTCTCCCGCCATAGGGCGAGTTGGCTGGATCACCTGGCATCGTGGTTTGAAGAGAAGGAGATTTCTCCGGTGGATGCCTACTTCACGGAGAAACCTCTGACCAGCCGGCTTATCTGGAAGACGTATTCCGTGGTGATGAACTGGTCGGGAGGAAAGGCCGGCGATATGTTGGCTGCTCCGGCCCCCGCTACTCCGGCAATACCGGTTAGCCCGGTTGCGGGCTATTGGTTCTCGAGGTATGCCATTGCGGACGGACGGGCAAACGACTACGCGGAACGATACAGATCGGGCTACCTGTTGACGATCCTGAGCACGATGACGGTACTTGCTTCCGGCGCATGCGCCCTCGGGCTCGGGGTTTGGCCCGCACGCAGCACGTTCTGGCCCGATCTGATGGGATTTATTGAAATGGGTGCGCTGTTCCTGATCATTGCTTTGGTTCTGCTTTCGATTCATTACGAATGGCACCGCAAGTCCATTGAGTACCGGCTGCTGGCGGAGTTGTTTCGCAAAGAAGAAACCCTGGCGACGCTGGGCTGGGCGCTCTCCGTCGAAAAGGTGCAGCAACTTGCCGACAGCGAGGAGTTGTCCTGGGTAGGGTGGCTGTTTGCGGCGATGCAACGGGGCGGGCCCTTGCCCGAAGGCAGCATCGTTCTCCCGGATTCCGGGCGAGCGATCCTGCTCAATCTGCTCGACGAGCAGTTGTCCTACCACCGAAGACGAGAGCGGAAAGCCCTGAATGCCTCGCGGACATTCGAGGGACTGGGCAGCATAACCTTCGCTGCCGTCCTGATATTTGTCACTCTCAAACTGGCCGCCCAGTTCAGCAAGCATCCCGACCCCACTATCGGTTTCGGCGTTGTGTCCACCGTGCTTGCGGGCGTCTCTGCGGCTTTCGTTGCCATCCGGGGCTATGCGGAGCTGCCGTTGCTGGCGGAACAGTCCCACCACATGATCAGCGAGTTGCGTAACGCCAGAATGCGGGTTTCGCGGCTGGATATCAGCCGGCCGCTGGTCTCCCAGGATTTGGGTGCGCAGGCTGCTGTCGTAGCCACATTAATGCTTCAGGACCTGGACGGTTGGGAACGACTCTTCCGCGGGAAGCTGATGGAGGCGTCCTAGCCGTATCGGCAATACGACCGAAACAAACATAAATTATTGATTTGATTGGTGGCGGCGGGCAGAATCGAACTGCCGACCTACGGGTTATGAGTCCGTCGCTCTAACCATCTGAGCTACACCGCCGGGTGTAAGAATTGGCTGCACAGCAAGGCAGGATCTGCGCCCGGACGCCTATGGAAAGGCCTCCAACGCACAACTTAGCTATGATACGTGAAACGGCAGAGCGAGTGAAGTTGACCTTCGCCACTTTCAAGCCTCCAGTTCGATGACAACCTCTACCCGCATCCTCGGCGTCATTCCTGCCCGCCTCGCCTCCACCCGCCTGCCCCGCAAGATCCTGCGCGTGATCGCCGGCAAGCCCCTGCTCGCGTGGGTGGTCGAGGCCGCACGCGCCTGCCCGCAGTTCAGCCAGGTGCTGGTGGCAACCGACTCCGGAGAGGTCGTTGACCTCTGCCGCAAACTCAACATCGGGGTTGAACTGACTGCGCCGGAACTGCCCAGCGGCACCGACCGTGTGCATGCAGTCGCCCAACTCCACGACGCGGATATCTACGTCAACATCCAGGGCGACGAGCCGCTGCTTCGTCCCGAACACATTGCGGCGCTGCTGCGTCCCTTCGCGCACGCCCACGTTGACGTCACCACGCTGAAGGTCCGCTGTACTGCGGAGAACATCGCCAATCCAAACGCCGTCAAGGTGGTGACCGCTGCGGACGGCCGCGCCCTGTACTTCTCCCGCGCGACTATTCCCTACCATCGAGATCCGGACCGGGACGGCACATTGCCGGTCTATTGGAAACACATCGGGCTCTACGCCTATCGCAAGGCTGCGCTCAATCTCTTCCCGACCCTGCCTGCAAGCGGGCTCGAGCGCACGGAACGCCTGGAGCAGCTTCGCTTCCTGGAGAATGGCCTCAACCTCTACGTCGAGCCCACCGACTACGACACCATCGGAGTCGACACCGAGGCCGATCTCCGCCTGGTCGAACAGCTCCTGCTTGAGCAATCCGCCGCTCATTAGCGCTCCGGCTCCGCGAACGGCCCGCACCACCCGGTAACCTTGGTCACCTTCCGGGGGTGGGGACGCCGTGTACGGAGCAGATAACCAAAAAGTTGCAAGCCCCGAAAAAATAATTCATCGATTTGCACAACTAAGCATCCCGCCCTGGGTCTTTGCCAACGGACGGACAAGAGCAAGTCAAAAAGCTGCTCTCGCCGCCCAATTCAAGCTATCTCCGGCGATGACTCCGCACACGGGCGCGCCAGGATTGACTGGTTTCCTCTCCTGGAAGAGTGGCGATGCTGCCAACTCTGCACTCGTTCTGAATAAGCGGCGGAGCACGCAGAAAGCGAAGTGCCCTATGTCATCTTTGTCGTCCTCCAAATTGTCCAAATTGCAAGGCAAACTTCCCATCGCACTCCTTTCGCTCGCTGCCGCCTCGCTGCTTGCCGCAGGTTGCGGAGGCAACATCACCAGCACTATGGCCACCAGCAACGTAACCGGTTCCGCGTTCGTCGTCGGCACCGACGCTCCCATGGCCGCGGTCACCTCGTTCGCAGTTCAAATCGTAAGCGTGGATGCAACTGAATCCAACGGAAACGTCGTCTCCCTGATCAGCGGAGAGCCGATCGTTGACTTCGCCCGCTTCAACGGTCTGCAGACGCTGCTCGACATGGGCGATGTTCCCGCCGGGACCTACACTGGTCTTACCATCACGCTTGGTCCCGCGACCCTGGGCTACTTGAACCAGGTCTCCGGATCGGCGCCAACGATCGTGTCGGAAGCAGCGAGCCTGACCACATCGACCCTGACCTACACGCTGCCTTCGCCGATCACCATATCCCAGGCAACACCGGCCGGGCTGCATCTCGACTTCGATCTGGCCAAGTCAATCCAGGTCAACAGCAGTGGCCAAATCACCGGCGTAGTGACCCCAACCTTCAACGTCAGTGCGGTCGGCCCCGCGGACTCCGGCGCTTACATCGATGAGTTCGATGCAGCCGTCGTCAGCGTCAACGCCGCCACCGGCTCCTTCGTTGTACAGGGACCGCACGGACGCCAGTTCACCATCAACACAACCGGAAACACCGAGTGGGATAACGGCGAAAGCATCAGCTCGCTCACCACCAGCAGCATCGTGTGCATCTCCGGTGAACTCGACAAGATCGACTACACCATCGACGCGGATGAAGTGGCCATCCTGTCGCAGAACGGCTTCTACGCGGACGGCCAGGTAACCTACGTGACCCAGGCTTCAGGCTCACCAGCCTCCAGCTTCGACCTGTATGTGCGCGGCCTGCTGCCGACCACCACGGGACTGACGCTGGGCCAGATCGCGCAAGTCGATTTGAGCGGCCAGGAGAACTTCTTCATCTACCGGATGCATAACATTCTGACCCAGTTCCTCTTCAACTCCAGCACGATGCTTCCCGGCCAGGCGGTCGCCATCGGCGGACCGGCAAGCGGCGCAACCAATCCGCAGGCGGTCTCCGTCAAGCGGGTGGTGTTGCGGCACTGGGGTTACAACGGGACCGTCGTCCCAAGCTCCATGAACGCGGGAGCGGGCACCTTCCAGATGCAGGTGACCGGCTTTGCCGGATTGCTGATCCCGCAGACAGTAACGGTCTACGTCTCGAATGTTACTGCCTACCGTGACGGCCTGACCGCGCTAAGCAGCGTCCCGGCGAGCACCAGCGTGCGCGTAGTCGGCCTGCTGGTGAAGGATCCAACCTCGGGAAATACAGTCCTGTTGGCCCGCTACGTGGATCAACTCAACTAATAGAACACAGCAAGAAAACCGTTGCAGTACCTCGACGCCGGAGCCAGAAAACTGGTTCCGGCGTTCTCTTGCTCATTGCTACGAAATGCCAACCGGCGAAAAGCGCAGCTCCACACCATCCTGCAACACGCTAACCGCGATGTCTTCGAGCGATCGGACAATCCAGGTCGCCGCATGCAGCTCGCTCGTCGGGTGCGTCCCCAGTATGGCGAGCACGCGGCAGCCCGCAGCCACGCCCGCGCCAATGCCGGGAGGAGAGTCCTCGACCACCACGCAATCACGGGGTGTGAACCCGAGCAGCTCCGCGCCGCGCCGGTAGGGTTCGGGGTCCGGCTTGCCGCGTTCCACCATATCGCCAGAGACCAGGCGCTCGGGCACCGGCAAGCCCGCAACCGCCAGCCGGCCCAGCAAAAGCCGCCGCGTCGCCGAAGTCACAATCGCCCACCGCTCCGGCGGCAGCCGCGAAAGCAGCGATTTTGCCCCGGGCAACACTGTGAGATCGCCCGTGTCCTCGATCTCCATGTCTTCGATGACGCGCAACCCCTCGGCCACTTGCGCCTGGTTGAACTCCGGCTTCAGCGTGCGCATCACGTCCACTGCGCGCGTGCCGTGTGGCACCTGATAGCTTTCGGCATTCGGTATACCGTACCGTTTGCACCACCGCTTCCAGCACCGCTCCACCGACCCGATCGAGCTGATCAGCACGCCATCCATGTCGAACAGCAAGCCCTTCGTCGCCACACACACGGCTACGTCCGTCACCGCACCCCCACCTGCACAGTCACTTTGCCATCGCTGCCATAGCGATCGAAATCGGCCTGATGGCGTCGATCGAGCGGCGTATTCCAAATCTCCGCCCAGGTCTCGAAGATGGCTTTCGGAAGTTCGCCCACGGGCTCGAAGACTGCGCGTTTTCCGGCTTCGATCGCCAGCTTTTTCATCCCGTCTGGAATCTCCGCATCCGCATCGACAGCACATCCAATCAATACCGTGAACGCGCCTGTGAAATCGGTTTCGTACTCGCAGTAGACGCAATACACCGCGTCGTCGCGCCGTGCAGGGATAGCTGCCGGGCCGCCCATTGCGTGGAATCTGCGCCACAGGTCGCCGATCTTTTCGAGGCTGTCATTGCTCGCCCGGGCGTAGATTCCCAGGATGGTCAAGCCTTCGCTGTCGCGCAACGTGAAGCTCATGCTGCACGCCCCGCCAGTACAAACGCGCGCGCGCCTTCAAGCACCCGGGTTACGGATTCCGCGGTACAGCTCTCGCAATACACCCTAAGCAGCGGCTCCGTGCCCGATGCCCGCAGCAGAAGCCAGGTCTCCGCCGCATTCGGCTTGCCCGCGCATGCGGGATTCTCCAAAAAGAATTTGATCCCGTCCATGGTCTCCACGCGCAGCACCTTCATTCCGGCCATCATGTCACCGGCAGCCAGCGCCCGCGCGCGCGCAATCGCCAACTGCTTCAGCTCTTCATCGATGTGCATATCGATGCGCCCATACTGGTGTTCGCCGAACTCCGCCTGCAGCGCCGCCACCAGTTGGCCCAGCGTCTTCTTTTCGTCGGCCATCACATTCGCCAGCAGCAGCGCGTTCAGCAGACCATCGCGTTCCGGCAAGTGGCGGCTGATGCCGACGCCGCCCGACTCCTCGCCGCCGATCAAAACTTCACCCGCCAGCATCAGGTCCACGACGTACTTGAAGCCAATGCCGTGCTCGTGCAGCTTGCGTCCGTACTTCGCCGCAATGCGGTCGATCATCTTGGTGGTGTTGAACGCTCGCGTCACATCGCCCGGCCAACCTTTGCGCTCCAGCAGCCACCACGTCAGCACCGCGAGAATCTTGTGTGCATCCACCACGTTGCCGTGCTCGTCTACCGCGCCGATGCGGTCGGCGTCGCCATCCGTAATCAGGCCGGCATCGCACTTCTCCGCAACCACCGCAACCTGCGTCGCCTGGATGTTCGGCAGAATCGGCTCCGGATTGATGCCGGGGAACAACGGATTCAGCTCCGTGCGCATTTCCACAAACGGAATCTCCCGACGGGTGAAGATCGACGCAATCACGCCGCGACCGCAGCCATACATGGAGTCGATGAGGAACTTGTAGCCCGACGCCTTGATCCCATCGAGATCGACAAACCGCGCCAGTGCCGTGATGTACTCCGGGTTGAAGTTGACCTCTTCGATGCGCGCCTTCTTCGCCGCCTCCAGGAGCGGCAGGTTCAGGTAGCTCTCGATCGAGGTCATAATCGCCGGCGTGCCCGACCCGCCGTAGCTGGCCTTGTACTTCACGCCGTTCCACTCGGCCGGATTGTGGCTCGACGTGATCATCACGCCGCCGGCCGCCTTGCGCTCGCGCACCGCATACGAAAGCGCCGGCGTGGGTGTGATCTCCGCTGCCAGCGCGACCGGAATGCCCGCTCCGGCCAACACCTCCGCCACCACGCCCGCAAACGAGCGCGACGCGAACCGCGTGTCGTAGGCGACGCACACACCGCGCCTGGGGTCTTCATGCTTCAACACGTAGTGCGCGATCGCCCGCGCTGCCACGCGCACGTTGGCATAGGTGAAGTCGTCGGCAATAATGCCGCGCCATCCATCCGTCCCGAACTTCACCACCGTCGTCGTCTCCGCCATAGTCGTTCCGATCTCTTGCCTTTTCATAGCCGGGCGATGTTCTGCTCACGCGTCCGTGATTTCAAATTAAATCTTCGCGACCCCGCGATTTCAATTCTGCAACCACCTTGCCTACGTCCTGCGACCGCTCCCGGGTTGTAATCAGCAGGGCGTCTTCGGTCTCCACCACCACCAGATCGTTGACGCCGACCAGCGCGACTGCCTTGCCCGGAACAAATACGTAGTTCCCTTTTGCATCGATCACCACCGGCGCCGCGCTGGCGCCGTCGCACACGTTGACCTCCGGCGTGCCGTCGGCGCGCAACTCATGCAAGGCCGCCCACGAGCCGATGTCGTTCCAGCCAAAGTCCGCGGGCAGGCAATAAATCTCGGAGTGCGACTCGCCCTTCGCTGAGCGCGGTTCCAGCACCGCATAGTCGACGCTGATGTTCTGGCATAGCGGGTAGACTTCAGCAAATATCCGCTCAAACTCCAGAGCCGAATCCAATTCCGATTCTGATGCCTGGTGTGCCGCGGCGATCCGCGCCAGCACCGGCCCCATCTCGGGACAGTGCTCGCGAATTGCGTTGGCAAGCGTCTTTGCGGTCCAGAGAAAGATGCCGCTGTTCCAGGCATAGTTCCCCAACGCCAGAAACGCCTCCGCACGCGCGCGGTTGGGCTTCTCAGTGAATCGCTTCACCCGCCGCACCGGCACACCCTGGCAGGGCACACATTCTGGCCCAACCGTCTCGCACAGCTCGATGTAGCCGTATCCCGTCTCCGCGCGCGTGGGCGGAACGCCCAGCACCACGATGCGCTCGCCGCTGGCCGCGATGGCGACGCCCGCGCGAATCACCTCGGCGAAGCGCGCCGCATCCTTCACGACATGGTCCGACGGGAAAATCCCGATCACGGTCTCCGGCGCAGTCCGCTCCAGCAGAAATGCCGCCAGCGCGCAGGCCGGTGCAGTGTTCCGCGCCACCGGTTCGCTGAGAATGTTGCCGCGCGGCACCTGCGGCAGTTGTTCCGCGATCACCGAACATAGCAGGTCATTTGTGATGACCCAGACATCGTCCGCCGCGGCCAGAGGCAGCAGCCGGTCCAGGGTCTGCTGGATCATGGTCCTCTCGCCATCGAGCGCCAGCACCTGCTTGGCTCGCGCCCGTCTGCTCCTGGGCCAGAAGCGCGTTCCGCTGCCGCCCGCGAGAATCACCGGAGCAAAACGCGGCTCCGCCTTGCTACCCACTAAACCCATAGACTTTCTATGTTAGTGGAAAATCAGCGGCTAGCCCAGTTTCCCAAAGTATTCGCGCATGCGCTCTACGCCCTTGTCAATCACATCCGCGGACACGGCATACGACAGCCGGATGTGCTCGGTCGTCCCGAACGCCTCGCCCGGAACCACCACCACGTGCGCCTCGGTCAGCAGCTTGGACGCCACATCCGCAGCCGACTTGAGTCCGCCCTTGCCGATGAACGCGCTGATGTTGGGATACACGTAGAACGCACCCTGCGGCACGGTGCAGGTCAACCCCGGAATGGTCTTGAACCCGGCGAGAATCCGGTCGCGCAGCTTGATGTAATCCGCGCGCATCTCTCCCACGCAGGCCTGCGAACCGGTGAGCGCCACGACGGACGCCTTTTGCACCAGGGTGGTCGTGTTCGAGGTACTCTGCGACTGCAGCTTGCTCATGGCGGAGATAATCGGCTTCGGCCCCAGCGCAAATCCCGCGCGCCAGCCCGTCATCGCATAGGTTTTGGAGAGCGATCCCAGCACCAGCACGTGCTCCTTGCACTCGGTACAGGAGGCGCCCGAAACCACGGCGCCGGAAAAGTCCAGATACACGTAGCACTCGTCGAGGAGCACATAAATGCCTAGCTTGTGCGCGAGCCGCACGATCGCATACAGGTCTTCGGCCGGGATGACTGCGCCTGAGGGGTTCGACGGCGTATTCAGGATGATCGCCTTGGTGCGCTCCGTGATCGCCGCTTCGATCATCTTCGCCGTAACGCGGAAGTTCTCCGCCTCCGAGCTCTCGACGAACACCGGCTTGCCGCCGGCGAACTCGATGATGTCTTTGTAGGAGACCCAGTACGGCACCGGCACAATCACCTCATCGCCGTGCTCGACCAGCACTTCGACGGCGTTGAAGATCGCCAGCTTGCCACCGGCGGAGAAGACGCACTCGTCTATTGCGTAGTTGGTGAGGAAGTCGGCGGCGTGGCGCTCCACCACGGCCTTGCGCACCTCGGGGATGCCGGCCACGTTGGTGTAGCGCGAGAAGTTCTTCGTGATGGCATCGATGGCCGCATCCTTGATGTGCTGCGGCGTGGAAAAATGCGGCTCGCCCGCGCCGAAGTTGGCCAGGTCGATCCCAGACGCCTGCATCTTCAGCGCCTCGGCGGTAATGGCCATGGTGGCCGAAACTTCAATCCGGTTGATCCGGTCGGTTAGAACCTTCATCGCAGCAGTGGTCATAGTTCTATATCTTACAGTTTTGCCGATTTCGATTGTCAGGAAATCACTTGCGGTAGTTGTCCTTCGGACTTGATTCCGGGCGGGGACGTTGGGCTTGCCTACCCAGGCGAAGTTGCCACGAAGTGCTCACCGAGCTCCGGCAAGCGAGAGCAAGCGCCAGAGACTTCTCCCGCAATACCTCCCCAGGCGAATCTTGCGCCAGCTCTTCTCCAAATTCGATCATGGCCCTGGACACATCCAAGTCCTCGACCACCGCCATCGGCCCCCAATACAGAACCCAGAACCTCTTCTCGGCAGCCGCCCATTCGGGGCTGTCCTTTGCGTAGTTGGACAGGACCCCCGCTGCATCGCAGGATTGAAAGTAGAAGGACATCTGCTGGGCACGAAACGGCCCCTTCTGTGCCTGTACATACTGCCACACCGCATAAGCCGCCCCGGGGAGAACTGCGAGGCCTCCAACAATCTTGATCAAAACGTCAAACGCGTCGTGATTCGATTGCAAGAATTTAAGCGCATTTATGAAATGGTTCGACGAAGTCATAGATCCTCCAGACCGCTGCCGCTGAGAGGAATCAGCCGCGCCTGCCCTGCTACACCTTGGCCTTCGCCTTCGCTTTCATCCTGGCCATCACCAGGGGCGGCACCAGTTCGCTGACGTCGCCGCCGAGATTGAACACGCCCTTGATCAGTCGCGAGCTGACGTAGGTGTACTGTTCGGTCGGCATCATGAACAGCGTCTCCAGATTTGGATCGAGCTTGCGGTTCATCATCGCCATAGGGAACTCGTACTCATAGTCGGTGATCGCCCGAATCCCGCGCAGCACCGCCTTGGCCCCCTGCGCCCGGGCAAAGTCCACCAGCAGTCCGTCAAACGTCGTCACCGAGACGTTTGGGAACCCCTGGATTGCCTCCGAGATCATCTCCTGCCGCTCCGCAACCGTAAACAGCGGGGCCCCCTTGTCCGAATTCCTCAGGATCGCAACTACCAGTTCGCTCACGATCTTGGATCCGCGCGCAATCAGGTCCATATGCCCGTTGGTCAGCGGATCGAATGTTCCCGGATAAATTGCCTTGACGGTTTGCATGGCTAGAAGCAGGATACCTCAGCCCACGGACGTATCTGCCGGACCGGGCAGGATTTCGACCGTTCCCGGAGGCTAAAATATTCCCTTGCAACCGTAGACTTCCGCGGGGCCGCGCTCGTCTGTCCTAATAGCTGCTCAACCTGGCTGGGAGCGTTCCTCCAACCCCGATGAGCCGCGAGGATTGTATATGGTGCCTGAAAACATCCAGACCTTCCCGTCGACAAGTCTCACCCTCGGGGCGGGGGCGCGCACCACCTCTCTGGACGACCTGGAAAGCGTGGTTGCGATGTACCAGCCGCGCGTCTTCCGCTTTCTGCTGGCTCAGCTACGCGATCGCGATGCCGCCGAGACGCTGACGCAGGAGACCTTCCTGCGCGCCTGGACCGCGCGGGCCAGTTTCCGCGAAGACTGCTCCGTCTCCACCTGGCTGATCCGCATCGCCCTGAACCTGGCCCGCGATCACACCCGCACCGGCCGCTTCCGCTTCTGGAAGCACATCGCCGGAAATGCCGTCGATGTCGCGGACGTTGCCGCCAGCGTGCCCAACCGCGAAGGCTCCGCAGAAGCACAGCTCATCGCCCAGGAACAGGTGAAACGCATCTGGGAGTCGGTCGCCGACCTCTCCGCCCGCCAGCGCACCATCTTCCTGCTTCGCTTCCTGGAAGAGATGGATATCCCCGAGATCGCCGCTGTCACTGGACTTCCCCTGGGCACGGTGAAGAGTCATCTCTACCGCGCTCTCAACGTCATCCGCACGCGCCACAATCCCCAATCACAGGAGGGGCTATGACTCCTGAACTTCGACTGCAACCCGACAACACCGCCCGCCGCCCAATAGGCGAGGGGCATCTGACCGAAGAACAGTTCGGCGAGCTTCTCTCAACCTCTGCGAGGGAACCTGCCGCCAACGGTTCACTGGCCGAAGCCCATGTGCAGTCCTGCGAACAATGCGCTGCCGAGCTTACCAGCCTGCGCGAGTGCCTGCTGGTGTTTCGCGAGGCCAGCACAGCCTATGCCGACAACGAACTCCGCCGCATGCCGCAAGTCACCCTGCCGGCTCGCCGCCGCAGGTTCCTGCCCGTGGTCGAACCCGGATACTGGGTCCTTGCCGCGGCTGCGATCTTCCTTGCCGCGCTGCTGCCCATGCAGGTGCTCCGTCAGCATGCCGCCCGGCCCGCACCAGCGGTGGCAGCCAGCACCAGTTCCGCTACGGCCGAGTCCGACGAGGCCTTGCTCGAAGACGTCAACCGCGAGGAATCCGCCTCCGTCCCGGCCCCGATGCAGACGCTCGCCGACCCCACCGACACCGTTTCCTCCACTTCCGCCGACATTGACACCTCCAACCAGACTTCAGACCAAAGGAAAGACTAACCATGATTACCCAATTCACTCGCAACCCAATGCTTGTCCTTGCTGCCGCTGTTCTTTCCAGTTCCTTCGCGTTGTCCCAGCAGACTCCACCGGCCCCTGCGGCGACCGCTCCCGCACCTCCGACCGCACCCGTGGTGCGCCAACCGCCGGCAAATCCCGGCATGCGCCAGGGAATGCGTCCCGGTATGATGCAGCGGCCTATGGGTCCGGGTATGCAGGGTAACAACTTCCGCGGCAATATGGGCGGCGGCTTCCGCGGCAATATGCGTGGGGGCGGCGGCATGCGCGGCGGTGGGGGCGGCGGCATGGGTCCCGGCTCCCGTATAGCACCCGCCGGTATGTGGTGGAAGAACCCGATGGTCGTCCAGCGGCTCAGCCTGACGGCGGAGCAGACCAAGAAGATGGACGATATCTTCCAGCAGAGCCGCATCCAGCTCATCGACCTGAGGGCAGATGTTCAAAAGCAGGAAGTCATGCTTGAGCCGCTGCTCAGCGCGAACCCGCTCGACTCCGCGAAGACCATGGTCCAGATTGACAAGGTTGCGGACGCGCGCGCCAACCTGGAGAAGGCAGACGCCAAGATGCTGCTTGGCATTCGCGGCGTGCTGACGCCCGACCAGTGGACGAAACTCCACACTCGCGGCTCCGGCGGACCTGGCGCCGGCGCCCAACCTGGCCCGGGTGGTCCCGCGCCAGCCAGCACACCTGGCGGCCGCACCCGCGGCATGCGCCCCGGAGGCTCAGGCTCCAGCACCAACCTGGTCGATCCCATCGACGTTCCCTAAAACTCATCCGCATTTTGAGTTGCAAAGGGTACCCGCATCTGCCGGGTACCCTTTCTTTTGCTAGTGGCGAAGCTGGCTTCTCCACGCTTTCCACTTCTCTTTGAGCTGGGGAAGGATCGTCTCAAGGTTCTTGCGCGCGTTTTCTCGGCTCGTCATCGGCCACTCAAAGCTGACGCCCCAAACTCCCCACCTGCTTGCATCCGGAGCGAGGACTTCCTCGAAAGGGACTCCGCCGCCAACATTCCATACCAAGCCGCATCGGCTGTCATCCGGAGCCACCACAAACGCATCGCCCTCCATCCCGTCGTCGCTCGACCATTCGCCACCAAAGCCTGAGATCATTCCCAGCCTGAATCCGTCGATCTCAACATCTTCGAGGACAGGAAAACCGTGATAGACAGGTGCGCCCTCAGGGCGAGCAATGAAAGCGGGCAGGCTGGGATCAGCACTGCCCGCGGTCTCATCGATCTGAATCTGTCGACCTTTCGGCTCGTCAGCCAAAATTGCACCTACCGTTTACCCTTGACCGCCTCATGCGCCGCGGCAGCGCCATTCACTGGAATCGGCGGCGCTTCTATAGCGACGGCTACAGGAGCAATGCCCATCTTCTTGCGCAGCTCGGCGTCGACGCGCGCGAAGACGTCCTTGTTCTCCTTCAGGAAGCCACGCACGTTCTCGCGGCCCTGCCCGATGCGCTCGCCCTGGAAGCTGTACCAGGCGCCGCTCTTGTCCACGATGCCGTGAGTTACCGCCAAGTCCAGCGCATCGCCTTCGCGCGAGATCCCTTCGCCGTACAGAATGTCGAACTCGGCGTCGCGGAACGGCGCGGCCACCTTGTTCTTCACGATCTTTACCTTGGTGCGCGATCCGACCACGACGTCGCCCTCTTTGACTGCGCCGATGCGGCGAATGTCGATGCGCATGGACGAGTAGAACTTGAGCGCCTTGCCGCCGGTGGTGGTCTCCGGGTTGCCAAACATGACGCCGATCTTCTCGCGAATCTGGTTAATGAAGATGAGGGAGGTGCGCGACTTCGACACCGCGCCGGTCAACTTGCGCAGGGCCTGGCTCATCAGCCTGGCCTGCAGGCCCATCTGCGCCTCGCCCATCTCGCCGTCGAGCTCAGCCTTGGGGACCAGTGCGGCGACGGAGTCGACGACCAGCACGTCGATCGCGCCCGAACGCACCAGCGCCTCCACGATTTCCAGCGCCTGCTCGCCGTAGTCCGGCTGCGAGATCAGCAGATTGTCGATATCCACGCCGAGCTTCTTGGCGTACCCGGGATCGAGCGCGTGCTCCGCGTCCACGAACGCGGCCAGACCGCCGGCCTTCTGCGCCTCGGCGATGATCTGCAGCGTAATCGTGGTCTTGCCCGAGGACTCCGGTCCGAAGACCTCAATCACCCGGCCGCGCGGCACGCCGCCAACCCCCGTAGCCACGTCGAACGAGATCGACCCGGTCGAAATGACCGCGATCGGCACCACGGCTTCCTTTGACCCGAGCCGCATTACCGAGCCCTTGCCAAACTGTTTTTCAAGAGACGAAAGGGCTGCTTCTATTGCCTTGTTGCGATCATCGGCCACGTTATAGTTCTCCTCGGTGGTAAGGTCACTGAGGATTCTAGCACCAAAACGGGACAAGGCGAAGAAAAATCGAAATAGGCGAAATTCAGCGCTGCCCAGGACGCAGCCAGCTCTGCCGGAATGGTCTACCGGTCGACGGTTTCTGAAGGGGTGGAGCGAACGGTCTGGCCGGTCCAGGCCATCTGCGGCGTCTTGGTCTGGAAGTAGTCGCGGTCCCACAGGCCGCGGTAGAACTCGCCGGTCAGCTCGGCTGCTTTTGGTCCAAAGCTGGGCCGTCCGCCCTCGATGAAGATCACGGTCACGATCTTGCCCCGCGGGGTATCGGCGTAGGCGGCGAACCAGCCGTAGCGGGTGCCGTTGTTGGAGCAGGTGCCGGTCTTGCCGAGCACGGGAAACTCGTGGAACTCAGTGTGCAGCGAACGCGCGGTGCCGTAGTCGACCGCACCCTCCATGCCGTCCTGCATCTCCGGAATCAGCGGCGCGATGTCCAGCACCCGCTTCACCTTCGGCACAAAGTCCGCGACTTCCTCAGGAAACTGCGGATGCTGCAGATAGTAGAGTGTGCCGCCGTTCGCAATGGCGGAGACCAGGGCGCCAAGCTGCAGTGGCGTCATGGAGATGCCCTCGCCAAAGGAGCACATGCGGCCGACGCCGCCCTCCGAGGCCGGCAACTCGGTGTCGGGATAGACGCCAAGCTGCTCGCCATCGATGTTGTATCCCGCCAACTCACCCAGGCCAAACTGGTTGGCGTAGTGCTTCACCCGTTCGAAGCCCAGCATGCGGCCCAGCGTCTCAAAGTACGGGTTGATCGACTTCGCCAGCGCCGTGGTCAGGGTCATGGTGTAGTGGCCGCCCAGATTCACCGGCGTGTCCCTGGTAATCAGGCCCTCGTCCAGCGCTGCCAGGCTGACCGCGAGCTTGATGGTCGAGCAGGGTTCGGCACCGCTGGAAAGCGCCACCTTCTGGTTCACCATCGCGAGGATGCGCCCGTTCGACGGGTCGATCGCCAAGGCTGTGCCGTTCATATTGCCCAGCGCATCGACGGCGGCGGCGCGAACTACCGGGTCTTCTCCTCCGGTTACGTCGCCCTGGCTCAGATTGTCGGCAAAGGAGTTGCCTGTGAATCGCTCGTAGATATGCCGTACGCGGGTGCGGCCGACCGCCAGCACCGTGCGCGCGCCGTTGCGGGTCCTGTGGTAGACCGCGGAGGTGGTCCGCAAGGCGGTTGCCGCGGCATGCGTTGAAGTTCTGGTCGAGTGCAGGGTCGCGGAGTGCAACCTCGCCACGGTTGTCTTCGCGGCGGTCTTCGCTGCAACTGTCCTGGAGGCTGCGGATTTGGAAGCGCTGGTCTTATGGGTCGCGCTGGCGCTGGTTGTGTGCGCCTTCGCCGTGGAGGCGCTGCCGCCCGAGCTGGTCTGGGCAGCCGCCACGCGCGCACCGGGAATACAGACCAGGGCGGCGATGAGGCAGATAAGGGTTGCAGTGTTCCAACTAGCTTTCCGGGCCATGTACTGTGCTTCTCCGAGGGGTTTGTGTGGTGCTCTTGCCGTCGTTCGCTTCGTGCTGTGGTCCGTCTTTCCTTCTCTACCTATGTCTTTCGACACTGCCAGCGTCAAAAAGTTTGCATGATTGCCCGGTACGACCAACTCCGGACAAGCCTGTTAGCAGCATTCAACGCCAATCCCGACCGCCCGGCTATAGCCCGGAGGTGCTATACCACCTGGCTTCGAACCAGCGTCGAAGACTCAAGTGTCGATACAAAGCCGGCCTGCGCCTCCATGTCCAGAGCTACGCCCCACCGGTCAGGACCGCAGTTCCGGGCCCGATTCCTCTATTCTACGGGACGCTCGTCCAGCCCGATTGTGACGTACTGCACAAACTCCCGGCTTTGGTCCATGCCGGCAATGGAATCAACGGCTGCGGCGCAGAAACGCCGGAATATCCAGTTCATCCGTCTCCGGCTGCTCCGCCTGCGAACCGCTGGCTCCGGCAAACAGGCGGGTGGTACTCTCCTCGATCGGCGCAGGTGCACTCGCGGCCTGAACGGCAGCGGTCGCCGCGAAGATCTCGCTCTCACCCGCAGCCCGATTCCGTCCATGGGCGCTGTTGAAGAAATCGTCGTCGAAGATCGATGCCGCCACCGGAACCAGTTCAGGGTCGGAGTCACGCTCGGCGTCTCCCGGCCCAACCATGCCGTCGCCGTCGTCAGCCTGTCCCGCCTCAGTTTCGAACTCGGGTTCGGCACCGGCCTCCATCTCATCCTGGTCGTCCCAACTGACAGCGTCGTCGATCTCCTGCGGGCGCACCCAGATCCTGCTCGCATGCAGTGAGCCGTCTCGCCGCTCCTCAGCCTCAGGGGAGGGTGCCTTCGCCATGGGGACCGGCTGCGCCGCTTCAATTTGCCGCGACTCCCGCTCCTCGCTGGCGAAGCTGGGCATGGCACTGCCGCGCCCGCTCAAACTCCGGCCCCGTATCGGCACCTGGTAATCCGCACCCGGCATGGTCGACTCGGCTAGCATGCGCGCGCGCCGCTCCGGCATCTCCTGCTTGAAGCCGGTGGCGATGACAGTAATCTTCACTTCGTCGCCCACGCGCTCGTCCTGCACCGCGCCGAAGATGATGTTGCAGTCCTCGTGCGCTGCATTCTGAATAATCGTCGACGCCTCGTTTACCTCGGTCAGCTTCAGGTTGCTGGAACCGGTGATGTTGATGAGTATCCCGCGCGCGCCGTCGATCGCGCCCGCCTCCAGCAGCGGGCTCGCCATCGCCGCGAGCGCTGCATCCATGGCACGATTGCTGCCCTTGCCGGTCGCCGTCCCCATCACCGCGTAGCCCATGCCGGCCATCGTGGTCTTGACATCGGCGAAGTCGCGGTTGATCACGCCGGGGATGGTAATAATGTCCGAGATCCCCTGCACGCCCTGGCGCAGCACATCGTCGGCAATGCGGAAGCTCTCGAAGAATCCCGCGTCCTTGGCTACGGCCAGCAGCTTCTCATTCGGAATTACGATCAGCGTGTCGACCGATTCCAGCAGCTCCTGCATGCCGCGCTCGGCCTGCATCATGCGGCGCTTGCCTTCGAATGCAAACGGCCGGGTGACGACGGCGACGGTGAGCGCGCCCATCTCGCTGGCCAGGCTGGCAATCACCGGGGCCGCGCCGGTGCCGGTGCCGCCGCCCAGGCCGGCGGTGACGAACACCATGTCCGCGCCTTCCAGCGCCTCGATGATCTTGTCGGAATCTTCCAGTGCCGCCCGCCGCCCAATGTCGGGATTCGCGCCCGCACCCAGCCCGCTGGTCAGCTTGACGCCAAGCTGCAGCTTAATGGGCGCGTTCGACAACTGCAGCGCCTGCACGTCGGTGTTGGCGGAGATGAATTCGACGCCCTCCACGCCGGCGGCAATCATGCGGTTGACAGCGTTGTTTCCTCCGCCGCCCACGCCGATCACCTTGATGCACGCGCCCTTCGGCACGTCGTCCTGATAGCGAATGCGGAGATCGTCTGACTGCTCGGACATGGCTTCTGCTCCCTGAAGATGTTGGGCACCCCATGGATCGCGCTGCCCGCGCGACGGATGGGGTTGAACGCTCGAACACAAGTACGTCGAGCCGGTCCCGTGGAACCTAGTCTGACATCCCCCGCCGTACGTTGAAACCCACACGTCGCCGAATGAACCACACTTGGTACTTCTGTTTTTTGCGGACCCGCCAATTGCACACTTGTCGCTGCATTCCACCCCAGCGAGCGAACGAAGTGAGGGCCCGCAGCTCAAACCGAGTGCGGGCCCTCGCCGTTCGCAGAATTCCACCTTATACCTGGCGCGTCTCAAACATCAGAATCTGCACAGCACCCGGCTCCGGTGCAAATACTCCCACGTCCGCCACGGTAGCCTGCCCCTCCGGGCTCGCGAATGCCGCCTGAATCGCGGCCATGTCGTCGAAGTGGAGGATTGCAATGCGATGAATCCCCGAGTCACCAGCGGGCGACCCAACAGCTCCCTGGTTCACTTCGAGCTTCTTCAGGCCGGGCAGCTTCTTCGAAATCGGAATATGGGTTTCAAAGTAGTATTTGTCGAAGGCAGCCGCATCCTTCGGCGTCTTGTACAAAGCCATCAATCGTGCCATTGACCTTCTCCTCTTAACTGCTGAACAACTATCGACCATCAAGCTGCAATTGACAACCTGAGGTCGGGATGTAAACTCCCTCCGAACCGTCATTGGCCTTTAATAACGTCGCAGAATGAACTTCACAAAGAAGCACGGGCTCTACCAACTGATCGCGCTATGCTGCGTCGCGACGATCTACTTCTATCCGTTCCTATCCTCGTCGATAACGTGGATGCGGAATTCTCACTTCCGCTACGAGAACAGCAAGGAGATCAAGCTTCCGTTTCGATGGATCTCAGGCGATAGCATTGGACTTTCGTTGGTTAAGCCGGCAGCCGCAATCAATATCTTTCCGCATCTGGATACGTCCTTGAGCATTTCCGATCGTGGGCCTGGCTTCAGGGCAAGCGATGAAGGCCGCGCAAGGTCGTTTGACTTCCTCGGCATCGTTGATTCGATGGGTACGCCGGATGAACCGACCTATCCATTCACCTCAGAAGGCCTGCTGTGTTCGCGCGTTGATAACCAACCCACGAAACCTTCAGAGTATTGGCTCATCGTTTGTCTCTCGTCTGACTCTCGCTACCTTATCCAATACACGGGGAAAGGAGATGACATTCGAGAGGCGAGCGAGATTGTGAAGCAAGTGGTGCGCTGAACTCACGATTGCTTTGTGAAGACGACCACGCCATTTGCGGGGATGGTGACGGATGCGGACGCTGGGAGATTGTGCAATGGCGGGCCGTCGGCGTCCACGCCTCCTGAGTTGCCCGCAACCTGCGGGTTCACGCTGACTCCATTCGCGTTGCAACTGTCGTAGGCATCGCTGTTGAAGACTTCGACCCACGGGCCGGACGACGGGAACCCGACGCGGTAGTCCCACCACGTCGACTCGCTCAGTGTTGCTACGACGACCACATCCTGGCCCGCGCCTGGAACCCAGCGCTGGAAGGCGATCACGCGGTCCGCATCGTGGGTATAAAACACATTCAGCCCTTCGCCGCGCAGGCCCGGCTGCTCGCACCGCAGGCGCACTGCATCCTGGGTAAAGCGCAGATGGTCCACCATTGCCGGGTCCACGGCCTTGCCATCCGGGCCCGTTAGCAGCCCGCCCCACCAGATCAGGTCGTCCGTGTCCGTCGGGTCCGCGCCCCACTGCTTGTCCTCCAGAAACTCCTGGCCCATAAACAAGTGCGGGATTCCCGGCGCCGTCAGCAGCAGCGCCGTCGCCGCGCGTGACCGACTGCGTGCATACCAGCTACGGTGGTTGCTCCCGTCTGCCAGCGCGGGCACGCGCAGACCGGTCCCGACCTTCACAATGTCGTGGTTCTCCACGCACGGAATCACGCGCCACGACTGGGCAAAGCCGCCCGGCCACAGCGCCATCGCGATTCCCGTCATGTCTACCGCCGCGTCCGCACCTGCCGCAGCCGCGCCCACAGCGCCACGCACCGCGTTGCGCAGTGCATCATGCTGCACAGTGTCGAAGCCCATCCCGCCCTGCGCGGCCGGCGTCACCGCCTCGGTGGCCGGCTGGTTCAAGTATTCGCCCGGCCAGTACTCCGCATTCTGCAGAGCGCTCGGCTTTTGCGCCCGCACTGCATCTGTCAGCGCCCGTACAAAGTCCCATCCGCTGCCTTGGTTCATCGAGAGCAACATGCTGATTTCGTCGTACCGGCAGCCATCGCCGTGCATCTCGCCCAGGTAGAACGCCGCGTTGTTCCGGAGATACCCGCACACGTCCGCGTTCCACAGCGCAAACGACAGGCCGCCCACAAATCCCTGGTTGGTGAAGTAAAGGCTCTGGTTGTTGTCCCCGTTGTTCACCGCGCGGTCCCAAAAGTACAGGCTCTCATCGTCTCCATGCAGCAGCCCGCTGGGATCAATACTCTCGGGAACCATGTAGGTGTTACCCCATCCGCCTGCGTGGTTGTACACCAGGTCAAACGCCACGCTGATGCCGTACACATGCAGCAGGTCCACCATTACCTTCAGCTGGGCATAGACCGAAGTAACGTCGCACAGTTCCATCGGAGCGAAGCCCTTCACGCCCAGCAGCCGGTTGATGGTCGCCAAGTGCGCCGCCAGTTGCGCGGGGGTGTACACGCCATACTCGATCTCCGGCGAGAAGTAGTCCGACCCGTCGTAGCCCAACGACCCGTCCTCGCCCGTGCAGTTGTCCTCATTCCCCCACACCGGCAGCGGCTGCACCATATTCACGCCCAGCGCCACCAGGTACTCCAGCTTCTCAATCACATCCAGGAAGGTCGACACGCGCCCAGTTGCCTGCGACACAAATGTTCCAATATGCAGTTGGTAGCCCACCCTGTCGTTGAATGCGGCCGGCCGAAATCCGGCGTCATGCCACGGATACGCGCTCGGCGCGCGGATCACCGCCGGACACACCGGAAACGGCAATGCAGGATCGTTGGCCAGTTCGCGTGCATAGGGATCGCGCTTGTATCCGCTGGAACCTACTCCCACAACGTAGAACCGGTAGGTGTCGCCTTCACCTGCTTCGGCCAGAAACCCCGACCAATAGCCGTTGGCGTCCTTCGCCATCAGCAAAGCTGGGTCCTGTCCGGAGCGGTCGACTCCGCCAAACACGCCGTTCACGTAGACTGCCGTGGCGCGTGGGGCCCATGCGCGAAACGTCGCGCCACCGCCCGCGATTCCGATCTCCGCAACCAGGTTTGCTCCCATCGGCGTATTCGGCGTGCAGTTCGTCTGCGAGATCATCCCGGTCCCAACCTCTACCACCCATCTTCGCATTCGCGTGTTGCAAGCGCATTTTTCGGCTTCGCTGGGGCCATGCGGTGGTATGCTTCCGCCAACCTGAAAGTGGGCCCATGTTGACACGCAAGCGGTTTCAACTCCTGGTATCTGCATTCATCGCATCCATCCTCCTCACTTCCGCGGCCCAGACCACTCAAAAACCCTGCCCTGCGCCTCCGGCGATCCTGAGTCCCACCCAGCCCAACATCTTCTCCGATCAGCAGGAGCAGTGGCTTGGCGACGCCATGGCCGACATGCTGGAGAGCGACTACAAGCCGGTTCAGGACCCCGCGGAGAACGAGTATCTCGCACGAATTGCCAAGCGCCTGCTGGCCGCGCTGCCGCCAACCGGAATCCAGTTCCGGGCCATTCTGGTCGACTCATCTGAGGTCAACGGCTTCTCGCTTGCCGGTGGACGTGTGTACCTCACACGAAAGCTGGTTGCCAATGCCAACAGCGAAGATGAGGTTGCGACCGTAATCGCGCACGAGATGGGCCATATCCTATCGCACCAGTTCGCCATCGAGACCACCGCCGACCTCAAGCGCCTGCTCAACATCACCAGCGTCGGCGACAAGGCCGATATTTACGCCAAGTTCCAGCGCCTGATCGACGCTCGCATGAAGGATAAGCACCCCAGCCCGGGCGGCGATAGCGATGAAAAGCAGGATGAGGCGGACACGGTGGCCGTGTACGCCGCTGCCGCCGCAGGCTACCGGCCACAGGCCTACGCTGAATTCTGGGACCGCATGTTCTTTGTCGATGGCAAAGTCGGCGGCAAGCTCTCCGACTTCTTCGGCACCACCAAGCCCGAACAGAAACGCCTGCGCGCCATCCTGAAACTGATCAATGCCTTGCCTGCCGGTTGCGGCGCCACGCAGTCATCCGCCAGCCTCGATTTCGAGCATTGGCGCTCGCTGGTTATCGCCAACCAGTCAGCCAGCAGCGCTCTCGACTTCAAACCAATTGCGGAGGTGGAGCTGAACCCTCCGCTGCGCATGGACCTTGAGCAACTCCGCTTCAGCCGCGACGGCAACTTTCTTTTTGCTCAGGATGAAACCTCGATTTCGGTGCTCTCTCGCGACCCCTACAAGCAACTCTTCCGCTTCGACGCGGAAGACGCACTCCCCGCCGAGTTCAGCCCCGACTCCAAACGCATCGTCTTCCACACTCCCGGCCTGCACACCGAGGAATGGAGCATCGCTGACCAGAAGCTGGTGGCGTCCCACGAGCCCATCAGCCGCAACGACTGCATACAGTCGAAGTTCTCTCCGGACGGCCGCACGCTCTTCTGTATCTCTTTGCGCGACGACGATCCTGGAGTGTATCTGGATCTCACCATGCTGGACGCCGCTACGGGCAGTGTCGTCTTCCAGAAGAAAGGCTTTTTCGAGCCCAGCATTAGTTTCCTTTTCAGGCTTGCCCTTGGCGAACGGTCGACCATCCCCCTCGATCTGATGCCGGGCAGCTTCTCCGCGGACGGCAATACGCTGCTGATCGGCCCTGCGGATGCCAAGCTCGCGTTCGATCTGCGCACCCGTCAACCCATTCCCATCGGCAAAGACCTAAAGGGCACGGTCACCGGCGCGTACGCCTTTCTCGGTTCCGACAAAGTTGTCGGCGTGGCGGACTTTGCGAAGGACTCCGGCGTCTTCACCTTTCCTGAAGGCAAACGCGTGCAGGCTGCTCCCTTTGGCCTATCCGACCTGGAATCCGTCACCAATGGCAACTACGTGCTCAGCCACAACATCCAGGACTTCTCTATCGGTCTGGTCGATCTCACGGCCACCAAGTTCGTCGTCGCTTCGCGGGCACCCGCGATGGACGTGTGGGGCGATTGGTTGCTGAACGAAAACGTCGACGGGACTGTGGGGATGCACGACCTGAAAGACAAATCCATTGCGGACAGCAAAACCTCGCTTCCACTCAGCCCGCTCGGACCGTCCCTGCTGGCCTACGCCTCAGTCGACGGAAAATTCCTCGCCCTCTCTACGCGCACCCGCGGAGGCGTCTGGAATCTGACAACCGGGGGGCGAGTTCTGCTGGCTCGCCGCTTCAACTCCGCCGTGTTCGCCCCGGATGACACGCTGTATGTCGAGTTCCCGAAGTTTGGGAAAGAGGATCGCGCCATTCAGCACCTCTTCCTGAATCCCGCAAGCTCCTCGGCGGTCCCCTATAAAGAGGACGACTCGCTGTTCCTCGGCGCCGGCCTGCTGCAAGAGTGGAAACCCGGCGCGAAGAAATCGTCCGAGTTGATCGTTCACAATATTGCGGACGACGCAGTGCTCTGGCGGCATACCTTCAACGGCGGAGAGCCGGCGCACACCTATAACCTTCTGCCGGGGCAAACCATCCTCAGCTTCCCGCTGAAGACTGACTTTGCCAAAGACCGCCTGAAATCGATGCCGGCGCTGGCCAATCAAGCCGCTTCCATTAAGAACAAGGACGCTGGCCGCCTCATCCAGGTCCTGGACAACAGCAACGGCGATATACTCCACGAACTCGTCCTTGAGGTGCCCCTCACTTACGAGGGGGTGCGCGGTATTAACGTGGTTGGCGACAACCTGTATCTCTCGAGTGAAGACAATCGCACCATGGTCTATGCGCTCTCCACCGGCGCCCAACTCCGCCAGCTCTTTGGGTATGTCATCGCGCTGGACCCCTCCTCGTCCCGCATTTGCATGGTCAATCGCCGCGACGAGGCGGTTGTCTACGATCCCGAAGGACACCAGGTCGCCAGCTTCCACACCGGCAGCCCGCTGCGCTTTGCAATATTCCAGCACGACGGCGCCCATCTGCTGCTGCTTACCGCCGACCAGAAGGTCCGCACCATGGACATCCCAGCCGGCCCTGCCCATTGACCGCCGCGAGATCATCCAGCCTCCATTCTCAGAAAACTGTTTTGACTATCTTTGCACCGTGCTACTCTCCTCCTGACCTTCCATGCGCCGCCTCCGCAAGCCATCCCCTGACGGCGCTGCCGGCCATGCCGATTGCCAAACTCACTGTCGAGATTTCCATTCCGCACGCGCAGTCGCTAAAGGACCGCCGCCAGGTGGTGCGCTCGATCAAGGACAAGGTTCGCCACGGCTTCAATGTCTCGGTGGCGGAACTGGACGACGCAAATCTGTGGAACCGCGCCACTTTGGGGTTCGCTGCAATTTCGGGTTCGTCCGCCTACCTCACCGGCCAGATGCACGAGCTGGACGACGCGCTGCACCGCCTCGCCAACATCCTGGGCGCCGAGATCCTGGACTCCTGGGTGGAAGTGCTTGCGGAATGAGCGGGGACCCGCTGAAACCCGCGTCAAATCCGCGAATTTTGCTATCCTTGAGTGTTGCAAGAAAGCTGAGCCATGCCTGAACACCGAGCCCGAACGTATCATCGCAACCGCGTTGCCAGCACCTTTTCCGAAGAGATCGGCGCCATGCTCGAAGGTGAACTCTCCGACCCGCGTATTGCCCCCAGTTATGTCACCGACGTGGTGCTGGCGCCGGGCGGCAAGAGCGCGCGCGTCTTCGTCGCCGTCCACGGCGGCGAGGCGGATGAGGAATCCACGCTGGCCGCACTGATGGCCGCGCGCGGGTTTATCCGGTCGACGATTCGGGACCGCATGGGGGTGCGCCACGTGCCTGAACTCAGCTTCGCCATCGACCGCTCGGAGCGAATGACAGGCCGCATGGACGAGCTACTGGCGCGCACCCGCAAGCGAAACCGGAAGCGCGAAGAGGCCGCAGCGAGCGCCGCCGAACCGGGCACACCACAACCCGCGGAGCAACTGCCTTGAACGCCTAGCGGAAAACAGACCCGCCTGGTCGCCTGCGGACGTGCCGCAAGCAACAGGACTCTGGTAGCCTTGTCTGGCTCCCCAGTCTGGCTCATCCAGTCTTTGCACGATGGATCTATTGACTGACTTCCCACAACCCGCCGCGCCCGGCGCAGCGAAACAGCTTGCGGCAGTTGCCTGGCTGCGCGCCCAGATCCAGAGCCTCCGCGGCGAATCGCCATGGGAGTTCGTGGTGCTGCTGGTGATGATGGGCTTCCTGCTGTTCTATGGACTGATCCCGGTCTTCGGCGGCGACCAGGTGGGACTGGTTGGCGCCGACGAACCGCGCTACGCGCAGATCGCGCGCGAGATGCTGAACGCGCACTCCGAAGTGTGCCACGCGTACAAGGCCAGGATCTTCCCCAGCAGACCCACGCCGAAGGCCATTGAAAACTCGCTCCGCTGCCTGGACGGCGGAACCGTGACGCCGATCCTGTACGGACATCCTTGGCTGGAGAAGCCGGCGCTCTACTACTGGCGAGCGATGGGCTTCTTCAAGGAGTTCGGGGTATCGGACTGGGCCGCCCGACTGCCCTCGGCGACCGGCGCGGGCCTGCTGATCCTGATGGTCTTCCTGCATATGCGGCGATTCCGGCCGGGCGGCCAACTGGATGCTGCGCTGATTACCGCGTCCTGCGTCGCCATCATCGGATTCGCGCGCGGGGCCTCGACCGACATGCAGCTCGCGGCGCCGTTCTGCATCGGCATGCTGGGATGGTACGCGTGGTACGAGACGGGCAAGAAGTTCTGGCTCTTCGACCTATACTTCTTCGGAGCGGCCGCCACGCTGGCCAAAGGGCCGGTGGCTCCGTTCCTGGGGATCGGCATCATCCTGCTGTTTCTGGGGCTGCGGCGGGAGTGGTCGGCGCTGCGGCGCACAATCTGGCTTCCCGGCGTGCTGCTGTACCTGGTGATGGTGCTGCCGTGGTATATCGCTGTGCAACGGGAGAATCCGACCTTTCTCCAGCAGTTCATCGTTCAGCACAACCTGGAACGATTCGCAACCAACCTTTACGAACACCATCAGCCGTTCTGGTATTACTTTGCGGTGCTGCTGGTGGGCTTGATGCCGTGGACGGTGATCGCCATCCGGGCGCTGTTCGCGGCCATGAGCGATTCGATCGCCGAATGGAAGGTGCGCGTGAATCCGAAGCGCTATCTCGGACACTCGCGCGCGGGAGACGCCTTCCCCGAGTACCTGGTGCTGTGGGCGCTGTTTCCCATCGTCTTCTTCACCTTCTCCAAATCCAAGCTGCCGGGATACATTCTGCCTTCGATTCCGCCGCTCACCATTCTGACCGGCGATTACCTGAACCGTATTCGCCGGGTTGGGCTTCCTAAATGGCTGCTGTGGTCGCACGGCGCGGCCTGCGCGCTGGTGGCGTTCGTCATTACGCTGGCGCCGCAGCACATGCTGTACGACACGCTGGTGCCATCGGCGGGTTGGCTTATCTGCGCCAGCGCGGCGGCGCTGCTGGTGCTGTTCGCGGTGGTCAAGACGATCCGGATCGGAGGCATCGCGCACGTGCGCAACGCCACGCTGTTTCCAGTGCTGGCGGCGATGGTCTTCCTGCTCGGCTTCCACGGCAGAGACCTGGACCTGAACTACTCGGCCAGGCCGCTGGCGCGCGAGATGCAGCAGCAGGCCCCCGGCGTAAAGACGGTTGCAGTGGAAGATGTTCGGCGAGACCTGGTGTACGGCCTTGCCTTCTATCGCAACGAGGAGCCAGTCGATTACGGCAAGGACGGCGTTCCCGCAGACGAGCACTTGCTGGTGATCCCGACCAACCAGTCGGCGCAACTGGAAAGCTGGCTGGCCGGGCGCGTTTACGAACCGCTCTTTCTCTACGAATCGCAAGGCCTTGAGGTCTACAAGGTCTATCAAAAGCGGTAGGTCGCGGAACCTTTTCCGCTCGCCGAGGTGCGATAAAGCTCGACGCGTGCAGATTCGACAGGTATTTTGGATCGAAGTCGAAGTGTAGGTCGGGTGGTATGTCCAGTTTGCCGGTTGCCTCTCAAATCGAAGTTCTCGATCTACGGCACTTCTCCGCGCGCCAACTGCGGCCGCTGCTGGAGCGCGAGGCTGAACTGTGGCGGGAGCGCCTGCGCTGGGACTACCGAGGTTCCACCGAACTGCTGCTGCAGTATCTGGAATCGCGCATCCTGCATGGCTTCGTGGCGCTGGACCAGGGGCGCGTGTGCGGCTACACATTCTGCGTTTACGAAGGCCATAAGGCAGTGATCGGCGACGCCTTTGCCGCAGGCCACAGAACCATGAGCGACGCCGATGCCACGCGCGTGCTGCTGGTGCATGTGCTGGAAATGCTGCGCCACTCGCCGGCGGTCGACCGGGTGGAGTCGCAACTGCTGCTGTTCGACGCGGGCGAGTTTGCCGATGTGTTTGCCGGGCCGGAGTTCACCATCTACCCGCGCCTGTTTCTGGAGTGTGACATTCGGAGGCCAGCGAACCTCGCCGGTGGAGCCACTGACGCCGGGCAGGCGGGTTCGCATGGCATTCCGCCGGAACTGGTATTGACGCCGTGGACTCCGCAGGACTACCAGGCCGCGGGGGAGTTGATCTACGCGAGCTACGTCGGCCACACTGACGCACTGATCAACGACCAGTACCGCTCGCTGCACGGCTCGCTGCGGTTTCTTCACAACATCGTTCGGTTTCCCGGATGCGGTACCTTTGAAGCAGCCTTTTCGTGGATGCTGAGGGACCGGAAGAATGGCGCACTGGTGGGCATGGTGCTGTGTTCGCGGGTGGGCCCGCAGGTGGCACACATCACGCAACTGTGCGTCGCAAAGGCGTACCGCGGCCGCGGCCTGGGCCGGGCGCTGCTGCGGCAGAGCGCGGCAACATTGCGGAGCGAAGGGTTCGAAGCAATCACGCTTACAGTGACCGAAGTGAATGTTCCTGCGGTGAAGCTCTACGAGCGGTTTGGGTTCTCGCTGCGGCACCGCTTCGATGCGATGGCGATGGATACGAAACCCAGGCAGCGGTAAGAGGGTCCTGAAAGAGAAAGCGAATCACAGAGAGCACAGAGCAAGAAGAGAGAGCACAGAGAGAAATACCCTTTTCTTCAGCACGCTCCAGTACCCATCGGCCCGGGAGGATTAAGAATCGAGAGGTTCCAGCGCCGGGGTTCGCCTGCTCCAGCAGATGAGCCAGACCAGCAGGGAGAGTGCGCCGGCTCCCGCGGTGTCGAGCAGTACGTCGGCTGGCGTTCCGGAGCGGCCGGGAAGAAAGGTCTGGTGAAACTCATCGCAACTGGCGACGATGGCGGTGGAGAAGATGGCGAGGATGGTGGACTCGACGCGCCACGCGAGCAACGCCATTGGCCCGCGACTGCCGAGCGTATGCAGCCAGGCGCGCAGGAAGGTGAAACCCACGGTTCCGTAGCCGACGAAGTGTCCGGTTTTGCGCAGAGCGTGGTGGAAAAACTCCCAACTGCTGTCACGGATCGGGCCGAACCAGCGCTCAAAGAGCGGACGCAGGAACCTGCTGGTGTGCTCCGATGACATGGTGCCCGTGGACTCGCAGCAGATGACCGCAACGGCGATGACGACTGGAGTCCATGCATTAAACCACCAGCGCCAGTCTCGATCGGAGCGTGGCGAAGGTGGCAACGGCTTGTAGAAGAAGACAGGACGCATCATTCGGCGTGGTAGTTGGGAGCTTCGCGGGTGATGATGACGTCGTGGACGTGGGACTCACGCAGGCCGGCGTTGGAGATGCGGATGAAGCGGGCGTTGGTCTGCAACTCTTCGATGGTGGCGCAGCCGAGGTAACCCATGCCGGAGCGGAGGCCGCCAACGAGCTGGTAGACCATGGCTTCCAGCGGACCGCGGTGGGGGACGCGGCCTTCGATGCCTTCGGGGACGTACTTGGCGAGGCGGTTGGAGCCGTTGGACTCGCGGGCGGTGACTGAAGTGCGCTCGGTGCTGGCGGCCTCGGTCATGTCGTCGGTGGACTGGAAGTAGCGCTCGCCCGAACCCTGGGACATGGCGGAGAGCGAACCCATGCCGCGGTAGGCCTTGAAGCTGCGGCCCTGGTAGAGGATGGTCTCGCCGGGCGACTCGTCGACGCCGGCGAAAAGCGAGCCGATCATGACCACGCTGGCGCCGGAGGCGATGGCCTTGGTGAGGTCGCCGGAGTACTTGATGCCGCCGTCGGCGACGATGGGGATGTCATGTTTGGCGGCGGCGCGCGCGGCTTCGGAGATGGCGGTGATCTGCGGCATTCCGGCGCCGGTGACCATGCGCGTGGTGCAGATGCTTCCCGGTCCGATGCCGACCTTGACCGCGTCGGCGCCGGCATCGATCAGTGCCATGGCGCCGTCGTAGGTAGCAATGTTTCCGGCCATCAGGTCGACGTCGGGAAAGCGCTTCTTGACTTCGGCGACGGCCAGGAGGACGCGCGAGGAGTGGCCGTGAGCAGAGTCGATGGCGAGCGCGTCGACGCGCATGGCGATTAACTCAGCCGCACGCTCGAGGAAGTCGCCGGTGGCGCCGATGGCCCCCGCGACGCGCAGGCGGCCCTTCTCATCCTTGGAGGCGTTGGGGTATTTCAGTTTCTTCTGGATGTCTTTTACGGTGATGAGGCCCTTGAGCTCGTAGTCGTCGTTGACGACCAGGAGCTTTTCGACGCGGTGCTGGTGGAGGATGTCCTCGGCCTGCTCCAGGGTGGTGCCGACGGGGACGGTGATGAGGTTCTTCTTGGTCATCACGTCGTCGATGGGAATATCGGTGCGGGAGACGAAGCGGAGATCGCGGTTGGTGAGTATGCCGACCAGGCGGCCCTTGCGGGTGACGGGAACGCCGGAGATCTTGAAGCGGCGCATGAGCTCGAGCGCGTCGGAGATGGGCTGCTCGGGCGTGATGGTGACCGGATCGACGATCATGCCGGATTCGGAGCGCTTGACGCGGTCAATTTCGAGGGCCTGCTGCTCGATGGTGAGGTTGCGGTGGATGACGCCGATGCCGCCCTGCTGGGCCATGGCGATGGCCAGGCGCGACTCGGTGACGGTGTCCATGGCGGCCGAGACCAGGGGCGTGGCGAGAGTGATGTTACGGGTGAGGCGGGTCTGGGTGTTGACCTGGGTGGGAACGACTTCGCTGTACGCAGGGACGAGCAGAACGTCGTCGAAGGTAAGGGCTTCCGGGATCGGGGTGGTGATCATTTGCGCTCGTTGTTCGTTGTTCGTTGTTCGTTGTACGTTGTTCGTTGGGGGCGGCATGGGCGGCGGTTTTGTTGATTGTAGCGCGGCGGGGCCGCGCAGGTTTGCGGTTTGCGGTTCGAGGTTCGAGGTTCGAGGTGTGGGGCGAGGATTGGGTGGGCGGGGTTAGTTTTCGGAGGGGTGGTCGACGTGGTCGACGATGAGGAAGCTGATGGGAGCGTGGGAGGATTTGAGTTCCAGGCCGAGCTGGGTCTTGAGGGCTTCGCGGAAGTTGGTGATGTTCTCGCCGGTGGCGTCATCCCCGGAGGGATCGTGCACCCAGGTAAGGGTGAAGTCGTAGAGTCCGGTGAGGCCGGTCTGATCGACGACGGGGCGGGGCGTCGCGGCGAGTCCGGTCATGGTGGGGACGGAGGTGGCGAAGAGGGAAAGGGGGACGGCGCGGCCACCGTAGTGCTGGCCGGGTGCCGAGGAGGGAACGTGCGCGATGACGCCGCAGGCGGGCGGCAAATCGCCGACGGACGATGAGGCGGTCGGAGTTGCGGCGGTGCAGGTGTCGGATGCGGGGTGGGGCCGGAGGTGGGGGCCGAGGATGCTGGGATGGACGAGGGCGAGGGCGAAGACGGGAGCGTCGGCGGTCTGGTAATGGACGGCGAGGTGGAAGCGGTCGGCGAGCAGGGCCTGCATCATGAGGCGCATCTGGTCGATGGAGGTGTCGGCTGGAGCGCGGGCTGAGATGTCGAAGAATTCGGGCGAGGCATCGAAGGAGCCGGTGACCCAGAAGGGCGCGCCGGATTTGGGTACACCGGAGAAGATGCTGAAGCGGAGGGC
>CAZAXI010000017.1:0-44486 GCA_964489045.1 uncultured Granulicella sp.
CGATGATCTTGAGCAGCCCGATGAATTTGTCTCGGTCAACAGTTGTCGGGAGCCCCAGTTTGTCGGACCCACGAAACTCTGCAGCGACCTTGACCTTTTGACCTTCGCGGTAGACAGTTTGTTCTATGCGCCGTGTTGTACGGAGTCTGTCACGTCCGTCGTTGGCTCCAAAGAATCCGATTTGAAGAAGATTCTTTTCGAATCTGACAAAGTCGACAGCATCATCAGAAATTGGCAGAACCGGCGATGGATAGATTTGAAGTTCGCGCTTACTCATTCCGCTTGATGTTGGTGGAATCCTTTGAAAAAAGCAACAACTTTAAAACAGCTTAAAAACTATAGAAAACGCCAACCCCGCTGCTTTGCGTGACATACGCATACATCTTTGCCAGCGCACCTCTCTATCTTTGCCAGCCAACATCTCTAACATTGCCAGTCAACCTCTCAAGGTTCTACCAGCGGGCCTCTCTATCTTTGCCAGCCAAACTCTCGGTTTTGCCAGCGCACCTCACTAAATATTGCCAACGAACCTCTCTAAAGCTGCATTTTCAGGCGAAAAAGCTTGTTTTTTGTGAGGCTCGGAGCGCCGGAAATCTCCGCAGAAATCTGTTGGCACGATCGAGACCGCTTGTCAAGTGGATTTCGTGCCAGCCAACCTCTCTAGTTTCGCCGGCTGCGGGGTCTAGTCTGCCAGCGGACCTCTCTATGTGAGCCTGTCCGACTCTGCCTGGATTTCCAGACACCGATAAGCGATCCTCATACCTGCACCTGTGCCAGCCAACCTCTCTACGATTCGGGCACCGCAGGAGCTGCGCTCGCGCCCATAAATGGATGCCACGGCGCTATAGTTGCCAGCCAACCTCTCTACCGTCCAGCCAGTTAGCAACTTGCTCGGAGTAGGCATATTTAGTTGTGATTCAACAACTTACTGAATCGACAGGTGCCAGCCAACCTCTCTACAAGTCACGGCTGTCCAGAACGGGGGTCTGCCAGCCAACCTCTCTACTTTCTCGTTCGAGCCACCCCAGGCGTTGCCAGCCAACCTCTCTAAACGCGAGTTGCTTAGTTCTGATCGTGCCAGCGGACCTCACCATCAGGCCAGTCATCTCGGCTCAATTTGCCAGCCAACCTCTCGTTTTAGTGCCTGGGAGTGATCTGGATGCCCTATCTAAGTGTCTTATTTTGTGTTTGTTGCAATTCCTGCCAGCCAACCTCTCTATCGAGGCGTAGCGGTCGTTTCCGATTTGGAGAGCCCTTTGGCTTTGCGCCAGGGGCTCTCGATTGGCGGATTGTCGATTTCTTTGTTTTTCAGTTGTTTATGCGTATTTCTGCCAGCCAACCTCTCAATATTTCTGCCAGCCAACCTCTCTATAGGCAGACCTTCGTCCCTCGCTTGGCGACGTTGGCTGGCAATCTCACCAAGGCGCGGACGAGAGCTGCACGCTAAATGGAGGCGTTCGCGAAGCGTCAAGTGTGGGTGATTCGGTTGATTTCCAGCGGCGTTTCGTGTGCGATGGCAGGAGTCCGGAGACGAATGTGATGCTTCATCCTGGCGCATACATGCAACGGCCAGCCGCCGCAAATGTGCAGTGTTTATGCGGTGATTATCTTCGTAGTGCTCTCCAGTGGGCGAAGTAGGGATGGTCCCATCAAGGCGCATTGCCGCGAAATAGAGCACGGGTAGATTACGAGTTAGGCTTTCGCCTAAGCCTGCAACGTTAAGGAATGCTCCTCGATCTGAACGTCTTCGGGAAGCTCGCGAGGAGCTTTGATTCGGATCGATGTGAACTCTCCGGCCTGATGCAGTAATAGAAATCCTCGGCGCGCCAGCTCGAGCAGCGCAAGCAGCAGTGCGATGCGCGCGGCGTCATCGGGCTGATCTCGGAACCAGTCGGACGTAGAGACCACTGTGTTGATCGGAAAAGGCGCCAGCCTCTCACTGATCCATTGGAGTTGTTGTTCTACGGTTGTGGCATGGACATCAACGAGGTTGAAGGACGCGGCAGCGCGTGCCGACGCGACCGCCTCGAGAGTTGCTTGAAGCACGTCGTCCACCGTGGGCCCATCCTCCGCGGAGCGTGGAAGGACAGTGTCACTCCGGCCGGCAGGAGATCCCGCGCTGCCCGGGTGGAGGTTGCGGTCGTATCGGCCGCGGAGAAGATCTGTGGCTGCTGCGAGGGTCGCGTGGTCGAGGACGGCCCGGCGCAGCTCTTCCTGTGGCAGCGGTGCATTTGCATCACTCGGAAGCATGCTCCGCGATTTCAGCAGGACGAGCCAGGACGCTGTTTCTACGAACTCGCCGCCCAGCTCCGCGTCCATATCCTCGGCCGCTTTGATGTAGGCCAGAAACTGGCGCGTGATTTCGAGGACCGGCAGGTTGTCGATCGACCACTCGTTGCGCCGGATCAGGGAGATGAGCACGTCGAGGGGACCGTCGAAGCGGGGAACGGTGATGGTCAGTCGGGTTGCATTCTCCTCGGCCATTAGGGCTCCTTGAGGCAGACGTCAGACCCCGAGCTGGACTCGGGCGGTGTACCGCCTTCTGCGGCTGTACATACGCAATTCCGGGGCAAAGGGGGTTCCAGGCCGGAAGCGAACCCGGCAAAGTCTTTCGAGGCGGACTGGACGAGCGCGAGAATGCGGCCGAGCAACTCCTCGGGGGACGAAAACTGAATCGTCAGCTCGCCAGGGCGAGCGATCGAGATGCCGGCGGGCAGGGAAGTGCTGGCCACGCGCGGCGGGGGAGGCGTGACGCGCCGGGGGCGAGCCCGGTGCTTCAGCGCCTCGAGTGCCTCGACGACGCTTGACTTGCGCCTGGTCTCGGCAGTGGCGATGCCGCGGTGGCCCGCCATCTGGTCGAGCCGGAGAAGAAGCTCCTGGCGGTCGATCACGGCGGAAGGGCCAACTTTATACCCGCCCAGCCCGCGCATGAGGTAGTTGGCCTGGCGCCGACGGATGCCAAAGAGCCGCTCGATGGCCGCGCGGTCGACAAAGGGCAGGTCGATTGCGGTCAGGTCGCGGCGGATCTTCGGAAGGTTGGCGTGCCAACTGGGTTTCGCGGGCATAGGAGTACCATACCACTTGATATACGTTATTGCGCGCTCGCGCAATAGGAATCAAGAAAGGAACGCTTGATAATATACCATTCTCAAACACGCTCGCGTATACTCGGCTTTCGAGGCTGTTTTCGCCCCCACCGCGGCTCGAAGGCTGCGGAGCTTGCCCACCCCCAAGGAGCCGGACCGCCGTGAGCCCAGACGCGAACCCAGACCCGAGCCCAGAGATCGAGATCCTGCCGCCGCCGGCCTTGGACGTCGCTCCGGAGCAGGGAACTGCCCCAGCCAAAATCGAGCTGGCCCTCGTGGCCGCGGACCGGCACTCCCTTGCGAGCTTCGAGCCGGACGATCCGCTGTTCGAGACCGCCCAGAAGGCCGGCGAGTATATCCGGGCCTCGAAGGCCGCCGCGACCCGCCGCGCCTACGACTCGGACTGGAGGCACTTCGAAGGGTGGTGTGGGAAGAATGGACTGGCCTCGCTTCCGGCCGAGCCGCGGAGCGTGGCGCTCTACATCGCCCACCTGGCCAGCCCCGGGGAGGGGGAGAGCCCGCGCAAGGCGGCGACCATCTCCCGCCGGCTGACCTCGATCAATACCGTGCACAAGATGGGGGGGCTCGATTCGCCGGCCACCATGAATCACCGTCTGGTCGCGGCGACGTTTCACGGGATCCGGCGAACCCTGGGCACGGCGCAGACCAGGAAGAAGCCGCTGACGCGGGAACGGCTGATCAAGATATTCGATGCGCTCGAGGGGCCGATCGCCGCGGCCCGCGACAAGGCGCTGCTGCTGATCGGCTTCGCCGGCGCCCTGCGCCGGTCGGAGCTGGCGGCCATGCGATTCGAAGACGTGATCTGGCACCGCAAGGGCATCACCATCCGGCTGCCGCGGTCGAAGACCGACCAGGAGGCGGTGGGCCGGGAGGTGGAGATTCTTTGGGGAGTGCATGATCAGACCTGCCCGGTGATGGCCCTCGAGAACTGGCTCAAGATCGCCCAGGTGAAGGACGGGCCGGTCTTTCGCAGCGTCGGCCAGTACGGCAAGGTTGGGGGTGGGCTGCATCCGAATTCGATCGGACGGCTGGTGAAAGACCTCGTGCGCAAGGCCAAGATAGCTGCTCCCCAGTTGTATGGGGGGCACTCCCTGCGCGCGGGGTTCGTGACCGAGGCCTCCGCCAATGGCGCAACCGATGGGCAGATCATGAAACAGACCGGTCACACCTCGCTGGCCATGGTGCGCCGCTACGCACGCGCCGACCAGCAGGACAAGCAATCGGCAGAGAGCAAGCTGGGCCTATAACGGACGTAACGGAGGGAATACCGATGGAAGCGTGGGAACTGAAGGCCGCGATTGAAGCTGTCCTGATCGGCGTGAATCGCCCGGTCAGTTTGCGGGCTCTGGCCGAAGCCCTCGATTGTGACGAGCGGACCATCGAAGATGCCTTGCGGGAGCTTGAGGCGGATCTCTCGGCCGCCGACCGGGGCGTCCAGGTGAGACACCGTGCCAACGGGATTCGGCTCGAAGTCAAACCCCAGTTCGCCGATCGAATCGGGCGCGCGATTCCGGAGTGGGCGCCAAAACCTATCTCCAGCCAGGCACTGGAGACGTTGGCGATCATTGCCATGAAACAGCCGGTGACGATCGCCGACATCAATGCGATTCGCGGAGTCGAGAGTGTAGGAACGCTGCAGACGCTTCGGAATCGGAAGCTAGTCGCGCGCACTGCGCAACTCGGACCACACAGAGAGAAGTATTGGCGGACAACTCCGCTCTTCCTCGAAACCTTCAACCTGGCCAGCCTCAACGATCTCTACCAGGAGGGCCGGCTGGAAGAGGTCTTCCCATCGGTGTACAGCGCCAAACTCGGCGAGGAGGAGGAGGTTGAGCGGGCTGACGATCCGGCCGAAAAGCCTCTTTCCCCGGCTACGCTCGAAGCATCCGACCCTGCTTTAGGTGGCCCGGAAGAAGAACCATTTTGAGGGTGCTCCTGCCTGTCTAAATTGGTAGCGGTCGCTCCTGGAGGCTCCTATGAATCGGTTTTTGCTGCTTGTGAGTCACAGAAGGGTCGGAACCATGGCTGGAGGCCGAGGCCGCTGCGACCGGCGAGTATGAAGGCAAGGAACTGCTGGCCAGCCGCATTCGATAGGGTGATGGGATCAGAATGGACGAGTTCGTCTGGGCTAACTTTTGAATGCAAAGGGCTGGATCGCCCAGTTTGATTCCTCTCGCTCGACCGGGCCATTGGCGTGCCAGTAGCCACTCGGGTTGTTGCCGTCGGCGATCCTCCCATTGGTGGCAACTGAATATCGCAGTTTTATCGCAACTTGCGATATTTTCGGTCACGGATGGCCTCAGGGTTGATTGGTGACGATGCTGGCGTTGGCACAGAGCTTGATGGAGGGAAGAGGAACAGTGAATTGCGTATGTACAGCCGCATTAAATGGCATCGACGCTGCTTCGAGCCCTGCCGACGAATTAGAGCCTCGGATGAAAAGAGTCTCATCGCGGGAATATAGCGAAATTAGCCAAATTATGAACTGCACATAATTTTGCTAAACTCCCTACATATGGATCCGGTTCGAAATCCCTATGCACCCGGCGCCGGTAGCCCGCCACCAGAGCTCGCCGGTCGAAGTATCATCCGGAAGGATGTCAGCATACGACTTAATAGGCTTCGCCTGGGCAGGTCGACAAAAAGCGTGATGCTGGTGGGTCTGCGCGGCGTGGGCAAGACCGTTCTCCTTGACCAGATGCGCAGGGACGCTGAAGCCGCAGGAATCAATACAGTCCGCATCGAGGCTCCGGAACACCGCTCCCTTCCCGCGATGCTTGCTCCATCGCTTCGGATTGCCCTGATTCACTTGAGCAAGAAAGAGGCCGCAAAAGACGCTGCGATACGAGGCCTCCGCGCCCTTGCCGGGTTCGCCAGCAAATTGAAGGTGACCTACGCCGACATAGAAGTTGGGATCGACTACGATCCTGAGCCAGGTTTGGCAGATAACGGAGATCTCGAAGGGGACCTGAGTGCACTCCTCCAACAGCTCGGGGTTGCGGCCAAGGCGGCCGGTACTGCGGTGGTCCTGTTTATCGACGAACTCCAATATGTGGAAGAGCTGCAAATGGCCGCGCTTATCTCAGCCCTGCACCGCTGTTCTCAGGAGCAGTTGCCGGTGACGGTCGTTGGCGCAGGTCTGCCCCAGCTGCGAGGGCGGATGGGGGAGGCGAAATCGTATGCGGAACGGTTGTTCGATTTTCCGGAAATAGGACCGCTGAGTCCGCCCGACGCGAAAGACGCCATCGTTAGGCCCGCTGAGAACGAAGGTGTCGAGATCGACGCGCAGGCAGTGGATCTGATCATCGAGAAAACTGAGGGATATCCCTACTTTCTGCAGGAGTGGGGTAAACACACCTGGGACATCGCGTCATCAAGTCCCATCTCCCGCGAGGACGTCCTGAATGCCTCGGACGAAGCCGTGGCCGCGTTGGACGAAAGCTTCTTCCGCGTTCGCTTCGACCGCCTGACTCCGGCCGAGAAGAAGTATTTGCGCGCAATGGCTGAACTCGGTGCCGGCCCGCATCGGTCCGGAGATATAGCCGAACAGCTGGGACGAGGCGTTAGCTCGCTGGGTCCAACCCGCGCAGGTCTGATCGCCAAAGGGATGATCTGGAGCCCTACTCACGGCGACACGGCATTCACCGTTCCTCTCTTTGACGAATTTATGAAGAGGATTATGCCAGGGAACGATTGGAAAACGATTGGAAGCTGAGCCTGGGCCTTGACTCAGCCGAGGAATTCTGAGGTGCTACCTCATACAGCGGCGGTTTTCGGCATCTCGACGAACTTCTGCTCGGAGTGGGAGTAGATCTGGCCTGGGGGCGCTGCGATCTCGTCAATCAAGGAGCACGGGACAGGGAACCGCTGCTCGCCGGCATTCTCGACGGTTACGTGCGCGACGAATTGGGACGTGTCGCTGATAACTGTGTGAAGGTTGAAGTCCGGATCGCCGGACGTGTACTGCTTGTCGGCTGGGCCTGTGGCATACCAATAGCCCACGCGGGTTTCTGCCATGGAATCTCCTTTGGACATTTTGTTCTTGAGGGGGAGGGAAGCGTTTGAATTGCCCATGATTGGAGACTCGCAATCGAATCGAGCGGCGATTAAGTGTGGCCACAGGCGTGCAATTCACCCTCACGGGGAGGAGAATTTTGAAGCCATGCTCCTGCTGCTCGGAGTTGCGTATGTACAGCCCCACAATAGAACACAAACTGTTCTGAGCTTGGCCGCGAAATAGGCGCCAGATACAATCCAAGTCCGAGCCGCATCAGAATCCCGAGGAACTGGCGGTAGCTGTTCATGATGGTCTGGGCTTCTAATCCATTCGTCAGGAGCGAGCCGAACGATGAAGCGACGAATCTGTTCCTACGACCTGGCCGCCGTCCCCGATGACGGCTACGTTGTGACCGACGATCGGGGCGAGATCTACCTGTGCAATGCGCGTTGCCTCTGTATCTGGGCCGTGTCGCTGGCGACCAAGCCGGGATTGAGCGAGGAGCTCAAAGCCCGGAAGCTTGTCCTGAAGGTGCCCGCCGGCGAGGAACTCGTGTTCGAGACAATCATCGGACTGGCGCGTTGGGCCAGCTCTCATGCGCTTGGGGTAGAGGTAACAAATGCTCAAGCTGGCGAGAGTGAGCGCCGCCAATTGAAGGTCCGCAAGAAGCAAAACCGTGGATAGAGTGAGGATAGAGTGGAGTGACGCTCTTTCTTACTCTGTCGCGTCCCAAGGGGTGGTCAGCCCTACTGGACACTCAAGGCCACGTTATGTAGGCACATTTAACAAGAGGTGTCATTTGATTCGTACCGTTGCTGATTTGGTTCGGGCCATCCAGAAAGAAGAAGTGAAGAGAAGAACAAAAGATTTCCCACGCGCCGACCATCGGCTCACAATACGAGGGTTTGACCGCGAGTTTATTAGAAACCCTTTTGCCGACAGATGCCCTTCAAATAACCTCCGGCTTTGTCGAAGGACCGGATGGAAAGCGAAGCGGGCAAATAGTCGCGCTACACTAACAGCAACTGGTACAAAAGATTGGGCAGACCACTTGTATTGTGACCTTGCCTGGCCGCGTGTTTTCCAATAGGAAGAATTTCCAATTGACAGGTCTGCTCTGGTAGCATGGCGAGCGCCATGAGACCCTTTGATTCCGCCCGTCGTGATCTATTAAGGTTGAGCAGCGTTAGCCTCGCCGCGTCTGCCGCCGCTGCGTTTCCAGCCTTTGCTGCTGCACCGCGCAAAGGCGCAGCCCTTCCAACCACGCCCTCGCTCTTCGACGTCCGCACCTACGGGGCCACCGGAGATGGCAAGACGATCGACTCGCCCGCCATCAACAAAGCCATCGAAGCAGCTGCGGCTGCCGGTGGAGGCACAGTCATTTTTCCCGCCGGCAACTATGTCTCCTTCTCGATCCGGCTCAAGAGCCATGTCGACCTCTATCTCTCGCAGGGTTGCACGATTATCGCTGCCGAATCCCCGCTCCCTGGCCAGACCACCGGCTACATGGGCGGAACCTATGACGCGGCCGAACCGAATTCTGCTTGGGAGGCGTACCAGGACTGGGGTCACAACCACTGGCGCAACTCGCTTCTCTGGGGCGACGGCATCAGCGACTTCTCCATCACGGGGCCGGGCCTTCTCTGGGGCAAGGGGCTCAGCTTCGGCGCCGACCGTCCCGCACGCGGGGCCTACCCGAAGTACATCGCCGAGCAGCCCGGCGTCGGCAACAAGACTATCGGCCTCAGGAACTGCCACAACGTCGTTCTGCGCGACTTCTCCATTCTCAAAGGCGGCCACTTCGGCATTCTCTTCACCGGCGTCGACAATCTTACCGTCGATAATCTCAAGATCGACACCGACCGCGACGGCATGGACATCGACTGCTGCCGCAACGTCCGCGTCTCCAACTGCTTCGTCAATGCACCCTGGGACGACGGCATCTGCCCCAAGTCCAGCTTCGCCCTCGGCTACGCGAGACCCACAGAGAAGGTGACCATCGCCAACTGCTACGTCTCCGGCTGCTGGCAGCTTGGCACGCTGCTCGACGGCACCTACAAACGGCAGCAGACCGGCGGCGGACGCATCAAGTGCGGCACCGAGTCAAACGGCGGATTCATCAACATCGCCATCTCCAACTGCATCTTTGAGGGCACGCAGGGCCTCGCACTGGAGACCGTCGACGGTGCATTACTCGAAGACATCACCGTCAGCAACATCACCATGCGAGACATCACTTCGTGCCCCATCTTCCTGCGTCTCGGCGCCCGCCTGCGCGGCCCGGCGGACTCCACCAAGGTCGGTACGCTGCGCCGCGTCCTTATCTCCAACCTCAACTGCTCGAACTCCGGTGCGCGTTTCGGCTCCATTCTCAGCGGCATCCCGGGCTACTTCATAGAGGACGTCAAGCTGGACAACATCTACGTGCAGAACGCTGGCGGCGGCGCGCCCGAATCGGTCAACGCGCGTCCTGCCGAGAACGAAACCAAATACCCCGAGCCCGGCATGTTCGGCATAACTCCCGCGCATGGTTTCTATCTCCGCCATATCAAGAACATTGAATTGAGCCACGTCGAGGTCCATCCCGCCGCGCCCGACCCGCGCCCGTCGTTCTACCTCGACGATGTGCATCGCGCCGACTTTATCGCCGTCACCGCGCCAACCACACCGCCGGCCTTCTCCATCAACAGGTCCACCGACGTGCGCATCCTCATCAGCCGCGCTGCTCCCGACTCCATCACTCCCTAAACCAACGATCGATCTGCCAGACCGGAGAGGAAATGAACCAGCGCATACAGATCGAAACTCTAGCCGGACGCTGCCTCATCGCGGCGGCTCTCTGGGCGACCCTGCTCCCCGGTCTTCATGCGCAAACTCCCGCCGCGCCTTCCGTCGATACTCTGCGCAGGGAGTTCCTCAATCCGCCCGGCGCCGCCAGGCCAATGGTGCGTTGGTGGTGGTTTGGTGCCGCAGTGGTCAAGCCTGAGATACTTCGTGAACTGCAGCAGATGAAGGCTGACGGCATCGGCGGCGCTGAACTGGCATTCGAATACCCGGAAGTCCTCGACGATCCGGCCAAGGGCATCAAGAATTTGCCCTTTCTCTCGCCCGAAATGCTCGATGACGTCAAGTACGCGCAGGCCGAAGGCCGCAAGCTCGGCCTGCGTATCGATGTCACGCTTGGCAGCGGATGGCCCTACGGCGGCCCGAATACGAGCCTCGCCGACGCCTCCAGCCGATTTCGCACCGCCGAGGTTCCGGTGCCCGCGAACGCAACCTCGGTGGCCGTTCCCGCGCTTGCCGAAGGCGAGTCGCTCATCTCCGCCGACCTTGTCAACGGAGTCGCCGGCACCGCCCCCGCACAGGCGGGTCTCGGTATCTTACGGCCCGCCGCCCCTCCGCCGCCCCCATGGGATGCGTCCTCCGCTCAACCGCTTGAAGTTTCGGGCGCCACTGTCGCTGTCACTCCGTCCAGTAAACCGCGCGTCGCGCTCTTCTTCATCGCCAGCCACACCAAACAGCAGGTCAAGCGTCCCGCGGTAGGTGCCGAGGGCTGGGTGCTCGATCACCTCAGCCATCAGGCCGTCGCCAATCACCTGGACAAAGTCGGCGAGCCTCTGGTCAAGGCCTTCGGCGCGACCCCGCCCTACGCCATCTTCTCCGATTCGCTCGAGGTCTACAGCGCCGATTGGACTCCTAATCTTCCCGCGGAATTCCGGAAGCGCCGCGGCTACGACCTCATCCCCCACCTGCCCGAACTCGTCGCCGGCGGCACGCCCGAAGCCGAAACTGTCCGCCACGACTGGGGCAAGACCCTTACCGAGCTGATCGACGAGAACTACCTGAAGCAAGTCAACGACTGGGCGCTCGCGCACGGCACCAAATTCCGCTCGCAGACGTACGGCGATCCGGCGGTCAGCCTCTCCAGCCAGCGCCTGGTCTCTCTGCCCGAAGGCGAGGGCCCGAACTGGCGAGGCTTCTCCACCATGCGCTGGGCGACCTCGGCCAACCATCTCTTCGGCAACAACGTCACCTCGGCGGAAGCCTTCACCTCGCTGCACGTGCCCGTCTTCCGCGCCACGCCGCTCGACATGAAGGCCGTGGCCGATCTTCACTTCATCATCGGCACCAACCAGATCATCTGCCACGGCTGGCCCTATTCGCCGCCCGATGGCGAGGTGCCCGAGCCCGGCTGGTCGCTCTACACCGGCGGCGCCTTCAACGACCACAACCCCTGGCATCCGGTGATGCCGGCCGTCGCGCGCTACATCCAGCGCGTCAGCTTTCTGATGCGCCAGGGCCAGCCAGCCAATCAAGTGGCCGTCCTGCTTCCCACCGACGATGCCTGGGCCTCGTTCGCGCCCGGTCGCGTCACCCTCACCGGCGAGATGGGCCGACTGATCACGTCGCAACTGATGTCCGCGATCCTGTCGGACGGCTATAACGTCGACTTCATCGACGCCGACGCTATCAACCGTCTCGGAATTCGCTACCCCATCCTTTTGCTTCCTCCCACCGACCGAATTCCACTCGAAACCCTGAAGAAGATCCAGGCTTATGCGGTCGCGGGAGGCAAGGTCATCTCCGTTGGCCGGCGGCCTTCGATCGATCCCGAGGGTAAGACGGTTCCGGAAATCACAAATCTCTCGAAGCAGCTCTTCGACACAGCCAAGTCGACCTTCGTTCCCGACGAAACTCATCTCGCCGATGCTTTGTTGCAAGATGCCAAGCCCGACTTTCGACTTGCCACTGGCGATGAGGCCGCGAAGAGCCAGATCGGCTTCAACCGCCGTAAGCTCCCTTCCGCCGACATCTACTTTATCGCCAACACCAGCAACAAACCGGTGGAAACGCGCGCGAGCTTCGCCACCAGCCACAAGTATGGCGAACAGTGGGACCCCGACTCTGGAGCCGCCGTTCGCAGCTCCTCCCAACTCACGCCCTCCGATGTGCTGATCGTCCTGGCTCCGTATGAGTCGGCGATCTTCGTCTTTACCGACCTGCAATCACACGCCATCGAGCCGGATCACGGCCCTAGGTCCCAAGTTGCCGACCTCAGCGCCGATTGGCACGTCTCCTTCGCCGGCATCAACAAATCTGTAACCGAATCCATCCTCACCGACTGGATCGCCGACCCCTCCACCATCCACTACTCGGGCGAAGCCATCTACTCCCGCGACTTCACAGTCGCGCGAGCCCCTAGCGCCTCTACCTTCCTCGAAGTAGAAGGCGGTGCGCCCACCGTGCCTCAGCCGCGGGGATCTGCACAGGCCTACTACGACCCGCCCATCCGCGAGGGCGCGCTGGTCACTATCAATGGGCAGGCTGCCGGAACGCTCTGGCATCCGCCCTATCGGCTCGATGTTTCGAAACTGCTCAAGACTGGCGAGAATCACATCGAGATTCGTGTCTACAACACGGCTATCAACGCATGGTCGGCGCTTCCGCCACATGATTACGGTCCGCTTATCGCGAAATACGGAGACCGCTTTCAGATGCGTGATCTCGAGGACGTCAAACCCATTTCTTCCGGCATCCTCGGCCCAGTTCGCCTCGTCACACAGGAAGCACAATGACATCGAGCCCGGTCCACAAGCGTTACCCGTGCAATGGAAGAGTCGGACTCTCTGAATTAAATGTGATAGTGATGATCTGTCCTGTTCTACCTTGGTGCAGCCCGGAGACAATAAGATCCATCTGCCGCGCCACTTAGGGACAGCACTACGAACGAAACGGTGCAGAAGATCTGGATTCATGGCGGGGGGTGGATTCGCGGCGACCGGCCGAGTTCGTACCTCAAGAAAACCGCCTAACAGGTACCCTCTGAGCGGGCTTGCCGCCGGGCAGATCCGCTTTTTTCCTGCCGCCCGTCCTCCCACCCTTAACGACGCTCTCACAGCGCGCGCGCTTTTGTTTTGCCCACCCGACGGGTTCATAGATCAGACCGACATCCGTACTTCTGCGGTTACTCAGGTTGGCCATACACCCGCGCCGGCAAGCCGGAAGAGGTCGCGCACGGCGTCCACTTCCTCGCCAGCCCGGAGTGCTCCTTCGTGACCGCGCAATGCTACGATGTCACCGGTGGCCGAGCGGCCTACTGACCGCTCTAGAGCGCTCGTTTTGACCGCTTGGGCAGAACACGCGAGGGCATGCTAACCGAGGAGGGCCGATTGAATCGCAGTCGAGGCATCTTGTTCCGATCTCTGCTTGCAGGAAGCACCTTGGCCATCGGGGTTCTCCCCGGTAGTCTGGCCATCGCCCCACCCGCGGCCCACACGGAGATCAAACTCGCCACCGGAAGCGGTGTCACCGTACTGCCCCAGCCGAAGGCACCCTTCTTTAATATCGTGTCGTATGGCGCCGTCTCCGGAGGCCCCGCACTCAAAAATCAGGCTGCCATCAACTCCGCGATTGACGCCGCGGCGAAGGCTGGGGGCGGTACCGTCCTCATCCCCGAAGGCACCTTCAAAACCTATTCCATTCGCCTGAAGAGTCGCGTCGGCCTGCACTTCGCATCGAAGAACTCGGTCCTCCGGGCCGCCATTCCCGGCACTGGCGACCGCCAGGACGGAGGCTTCTATGACGCCCCGGAGGAAAATCTCTTCGTCGGTATCCAGGACTCCGGCCACTCTCACTGGGCCAATAGTTTGATCTATGGGATCGATGTCAGGGACGTCATGATCTCCGGTCCGGGGCTCATCGACGGAAGCTACATCGATAACAACGGGATCACCATCAACGTGCTATCCGGAGGCGATCCACGCGAACCCGCGTCGAGAACTTCCCCAGCAGGTACGCCGGCCGGCGCGAATAAAGCGGTCGCCTTAAAGAATGCCTCGAATGTTATCTTCCGCGACTTTCATATCCGGAACGGCGGACACTTTGCCATTCTTGGCTCAGGAGTCACCAACTGGACGATAGACGGAATTGTGGTCGATACCAATCGCGATGGCATTGATATCGACACGACCCAGAACATGACCATTCGCAATTCGACCTTCAACTCCGTAAACGACGACGCTATCGTGCTGAAGGGATCGTTCGGGATCGGCCATTATCGCGATACTAAGAACATCCTCATCGAGAGGGATATTGTAAGCGGATACGATCCCGGGTCCGTTTTGGATGGAGTCTATTCCACGCAAAGGTTGGTCGCGTCGGATCGCGATGGCCCCACCGGGCGAGTGAAGTTCGGCACCGAAGGCACCAGCGGCCTCGACACCGTAACCATTCGCAATATCCTCTTCGATCGCTCTCGCGGGTTCGCTCTGGAATCGGTCGATGGCGCAACCCTGCAAAATATCCTCTTCAGCGATATCCAGATGAAGCACACCAGCAGCTCGCCGATCTTCATCGTGATCGGCGACCGCGGCCGCGCGCCGGTTACCGGCACCAGCACTGGCACCGACGTTAGTCCCGCAAAAGATGTGCGTCTGAATGACACAAGCTGGATCCTGCCTAACCTGCCTGCCACCTACGGCAGCTATCCGCCGGTGCGCACCATCCCTTCCTACAACAAATCGCAAGAGGTTGACATCGGCGGCGCCAGCCGGACTATCACCATTGTCAACCCCAGAGCCCCCACAAAGCTCAATCCATACTCCAGCAAGCCTGGAGATCCGCTCGCTGCCAATGCAGTGGGTGTCGGGTTCGCGCAGATTCGAAATATCGCAATCCGCAACGTCGTGGTCGAAGATGCCGACCCTCGCTATCCCATCTTGCTCAACGGCATGGTCGACCACCCCATCGAAAACGTCAGCATGACCAATGTTGTCGTCGAATATCGTGGCGGTCTAACCATGCAGGACGCAATTGACCAAAGGCAGCTTACCAGTAGCTACACCTCCACTCCCTATGGAGCTTCCGCGGCAACTCAATCGCTGCCCTGGCTGGTGAACCCGTTCTTTAGCAAGAACGAAGCGCTGCTCCCCAGAGTAAGCTGGGACCCGTCGCTCAACGGAAACAAAGGTGGCTGGGCAAACGATCCTTACAATATTCCCGAAATGACTCGTGAATATCCGGAACCCAGTATGTTGGGTATCCTGCCAGCCTATGGAATGTACGCAAGGCACATTCAAGGGCTAACCCTAAGAGACGTCACCTTGAAGTACAAAGTCGAGGATAGACGCCCCGCAATTGTGTTGGATGACGCGGCCGCGGTGCGTTTCATTGGGGTCAATGTTGCAACTGCCGCCCGAATTCCAGCGATCGTTTGCGTGAAAGATACGAAAAAACGAACTCCCGACGAGGAATACGTCGCCGACCTATTTTACAAAACTACAGAGGTGAAAGGCCTTGCCAGTTCGCCCACTCTACCCGTTGAGTCTGTCGAAGCGGATCGCCCCTCACCGGGCACACCGGCAGACACCCTCTACGCCTATCCAACCGCGCCCTCCATGGACCGCCCATACAGTTATGCCATCGCTGACGACAAATACCCGCTGCCTTTGACAGTTTTTAGGCCCAGCTTTGACTTGATCGGCCCACAGAAGGTCGCCTCAGGCCAGCTTTTGCAGTTCCAAGTAACTGCCAGAACGCCCGCCCCAGAGGCGAAGCTGACCTATTCCGCGGCGAACCTGCCCTCCGGCGCGACATTCGACTCCGCAACCCGAACATTCTCCTGGACGCCTAGTGTGCGCCAGGCAGGCGCGTATTCTGTCAGGTTCCGCGTAGACGATACGGTGTTGCCTGAAAGTACCACCGCGGCGATCATCGTTGCGCCTGCAAAGAATCCTTAATCGAATCGCTTCTCCAATGATTCGTTACTCGACATCCGTCTTGGTGATGGCATCGCCTTGCTTCACGTCCAGGGTCAATCCCTTCAGATCGACGTTTCGAGCATGATCGAGCCTGAAGCCTTTGTCTGCCGTAATATTGCAATTCTCAAACGAGACGCCATCGATGGGGCTTCCCGCAAGGCCGTGCATGATCCCAACCGACTGAACGTTTCCGGAGACGTTGATGATCTTTATGTTGCGCACAATCGGAAGAACCTTTGCTGGCGGAGCGATGGGCGGCACCATGCGCCACTCCAGAGTGAACTCGAAGGCCTGCTTGGTGCCGTTCAGCTTGATGTTGCGATAGGTGATATTTTCAACCACTCCTCCGCGGCTGGGCTGCGACTTGAATCGAATCGGCGCCCAGTTGCCAGAATCGAAGACCGAGTCGCGCACCTCCACGTTGCGGATTCCGCCTGAGGTCTCGCTACCCATGGCGACGCCACCCTGGCCATATGCAAAATGAGAATTATCGATGAGAATATCTTCCGCAGGACGATTGACGCGCAGACCATCCGCATCTTTGCCGGACTTGATGGAGATGCAGTCGTCGTTGACGTCGATGTACACGTTGTTCACCACCACATGCTTCGAGGAATCGATATCGATCCCGTCTGAACTAGGAATATTATGCTCCGCCGTGATGTGCAGCCCCTCTGCCGTAACATCCTCGCTATAGAGGATGAAGAGACACCATACGGCTTGATTGTGCAGGTTGAGATCCGCGATACGAACGTGCTTCGAGTTCTGAATCCCGATAAGGCGCGGGCGTCCGCGCCGCGGGCCAGAGGTCTGTGGGCCCGGCGGCGGTGCGGTAGGAGCGGCCCCAGCCGCAGCGTCCCCCGCCGTAGCGGCCGGACGCGGCCTGCGAGGCGGGTTGTTCTGCAGCCATTCTTCTCCTGAGCCATCGATCGTACCCTCGCCCGATATCTCGAGACCTGTGACGCCTTCTGCGTTGACGAACGCCGAAGTCCATGGTTCTTCCGTGCCCTCCCAGCGAGTCTGAATGACCGGATAGTCATCAATGTTGGTAGTGCCTTTCAGCACGCCGTCCTTTTCCACCAGCAGATTCACCCCCTGCTTCAGAAAGATGGCACCGCTGAGAAATGTCCCCTTGGGGATAACGAGCATACCGCCCCCAGACGAGGCGCATTTGTCGATCGCGGCTTGAATAGCTTTGGTGTTGACCGTTTTCCCATCGGCGACCGCGCCATAATCCGTGACCACAAAGCGATGTAGAGGCTTCGCGTTGGCTTGCGCGATTGCCGCGTTAGACATCAGTGCCATAGCTGCTATCAAAATCGCGTTCATCTTCATCAGGAGGCCTCGTCACCAAAGTTACTTCAGCATTGCCAGGGTTTCTCTAACAGCGTTATGCAACAGGAGGAACCGTGCGACGTATTTTTCTAAAGCGGGAGCCAGTATATTGCTTTCGAGAAACAGCTAGCCTTGACTGATAGCGAGTGTGTAAACAAGCCTGAAACCACAGGCCGATGCCTGCCTTGGCCGCGGCCGGCGTAGTCGCGGTAGGCGAAAAGCTAGTACGTGACCAGCTTGACGCTGCCGAAGAGGCCGGAGGTTGCGGGCGGGGCTGCTCCGCCGCGTCCTCCGCCACCTGCTCCAGTTGGCGCGGGCGGTGCACCCGCCCCGGCGGCTGCTGCCCCAGGGGTTCCGGTGACACCTGCGCCTGATCTGCGGCGCGCTCCTGCACCAGCACCCGGGCCTATACCTGCGGGCGGAGCCGCCGCTAAACCAGGCGCGGTGGTCGCTGCCGCTGGTGCAGCAGCCGGAGGCGGACCACCCGGCCCACCGCGACCACCCGTGGCCAGCGCGTCCACTTCGATGACCAGGTCGTTCGTACCTTTCTTCAGCGTGCCGGTCACGTCCCAGCGATACGGCTGCCAGCCTGCCGCGCCTAGTTCTTTGCCATTGAGCGTCACCTTGGCGTAATCGTGCACATCGGCGATCTCGATATACACTCGCTTGCCCTTTGGCGCAGCCTCCGTGGTGAATTGTTTGTGGTAGGTGGCCGGCCCGGCAAAGCCAGTTGTACCCAGGTCCTCCCACGACTTCAGCTCGGTTGTCATCGGCTTGCCGTTCAGCGTTAGATTCCAGTTGCCGGTCAGCTCGGCCAGCGTGGTGCCTGCGGCGAACGATGGCTCCGATGCGGCAACCTCTCTCGGTAGCGGGCCGACTACGATCACTTTCGCCTCATATGGAGCGAGCACCAGCGGGATCTTTACCGCGCCCGGTCCATCTGCCGTAGCGCCCGCCATCACATGGATCGCGCCTGTGCCCATATCCCAATCCTGCGCCGTACCGTGGCCTTCGATCGTCGCAACGCGCGACTCGGATTTGTTGCTCTCGTTGAAGAAATAGTACATGTCGCCGTCGGTCCACTGGCGATGAGTGTAGGTCAGGCGCGGAAAGTCGGCATCGAGCTTGACGTCGGGCTTGGGCAGCGCGGCCAGCACGGCGGGAGTGATGTCGCCGGAGGGCTCGATGAGCGTGGCGAAGCTGAGGTCGGGCTTCTCCTTCGCGTCCATAAAGCTTTTGTCGAGGATGAGGCTGGGCGTCTTGCCAACGAAGATGACCTTGCCGCCCTGTTTGGCGAACTCGCGCAGGCGGCTAAGGCCGGTGCGAGTGATGACCGTCATCGATGGGAAGACGATGGCTTTGTAGGTCTGCCCGCTGAGATTAGTGAACCCGCCGTTGCCGAGTGTGGCGACGGAACTAAGCGATTGCTCGTCGAAGTAGTCCCAGTCCACCTGGTGCTCGAAGAGCTGCCACCCGAGCTTGGTGGTGCTCTGGTCAGCCTCAGTGGCAGCGGTGCCGCCCATCCATATTGTGTTGCCGGGATGGCAGAGGCCCACTTGCGCCGCGGGTCGTCCTATGGCCATCAGGTAACCGCCGCGGTTGGTGTACCACGCAATCATCGCGGCCTGAGGCGGGACCGGCGGAGGCGGCGCGGATGCATTAGCGTCCTGGCCAAAGCGTGTAACCGGGACGCGGATCTGCATCGCATTCACGCCGCGGACAAATTGGAAGTCGAGCTGGTACTTGCCGTCGATGCCGGGGCCGCCGCCTTCTTCCGCCCATACTTTGGGCTTGCCGAACAGATGCGCGTCTGAGGACGCCAGCTTGGGAAAATTGTTGTTGATGTTCCAGGTGCCGTCAGGCGTGTGGACCGCGCTGGGAATGAGCTGGTTGAGGTTGTCGATCCCCGGGACCTGCACGTAGCGCTCGTCGCGGAAGTAGTCGCCTTCACTGCGCTCCAGCGCAAGCATGGTCTCTTCGTGGTTGAGGTGGACGAGGTACTCAACGTTGTGCGCCTTTGCCCAGTTGGCCTGTTCGCCGAAGAACGAGTCGCGGAAGATTCCACTCCACACATCGTAGTAATCCGCACGAGCGAGGTCCGCTCCCGGAATCGGTTTGCGATCGAACCACGAGGGGATGTACGGCGTCAGGTCGTAACCCTTCTGCGCCTTGAAGATCTCCAGCAGCTTCGGCGTCCAGGGAATGCCACTGCTGTAGTCCGGTTCGTCGCCGAAGGTGCCCAGCACGATCTTGCCAAACTGGTCGCCCACAGCGCCGTAGTAGGTCTCGTGCACGGTGTGCAGGAACGCGTCGGTCGCCTTGGGGTCGAGGTAATCGATGATCGTGTAGGTCGCGTCCTTAGCGCGCGTGCCATCTGCGCGATTGAAGTTGCGCGTCGGCGAGCTAAGGTAGACGTGGCGCATAAACTGCACCTGCCAGCTATGCCGCGGCTCGTTCGGCGTGCTGCCCTCGGCCGGAGTGAGGTACTTTAACTGCATGTCCGCAGGGATGGGGATCGGAATCACCTTCTCGATCGTGCCCTGCGCGTCCATCTCCGTGGCCCAGATCGCCAGCGTGTCTGGCGGAACGGGCATATGTAGCGTCTGGCCGGGCGCGACGTGCACGGTTATATCGGTAACAATGTCCTGCATGCCGAGTTGCGGGTAGCGTTCCGTAATATAGCCTCCGGCGAAACCGCTGGGATAGTCGCTCTCATCCTGAATCCACATGCGCATGTTGCGCTTGGCCAGCTCGGCGACGGTGTACTTCACCTGCTCCATATGTCCAGGCGAGAGGTAGGCGGGCTCGCCGTGAGCCATATCGCGCCGCCCAGGCGAGAGATTAATGATGAAGATCCCATTCGCCGACAGACGGTCGAGGTCGCGACTGATCCGCTGCCGCACCTCCGCCGGGTCCGTGCCGTTCCAGCTCTGGAAGGGCTGGATTGCGCCATACTCGCGTGGCGGCGCCTTGAAGTTCGCCGCAACCTCCCGCGTCGAAGGCATGGTGACCTGCTGCCACGGGCGGGCCTCCTGCGCAAGCAAGGTCGGGGCGAGCGAGATCGGGATCAACAGCGAGACGCGGCAAAGCTTCAGGACCAACTTCATAAGCAACCACTCCAGAGGAACCATATATTTTATTCGACAGGGAATATACGTCAGCCAGCCCGCGCAAGTCGCAAATATTGCACTGTGTAAGGTTATAAATGCTCTAAGCCGCGCTTTAGCGCTTCAACGACAGCCTGGGTTCGGTCTGTGACATTCATGCGCATCAGAATCAACGTAATATGCGACTTCACTGTGGTCTCCTTGATCCGGAGTTCTTCCCCGATCTCACGATTGCTCTTGCCCGCGACCATCAGCTTCAGAACCGCGCGCTCCCGATGACTCAGTTCTGAGCCTGGCAGTCGCAGGGAGAGCGTTTGCGTAACTGGTGGAGGCAAAAATCGGCGCCCGTGATGCACGCTTCGTAGGGCTTGCACGAGTACATTGTGGGTCATGCCTTTGATGAGGTACCCCATGGCTCCAGCTTGCAGCGCCTGGTGGATATCCTCGTCGCCTTCATAGGTTGTCAGGACGATAATCTTCGCTGACGGGTTCTTCTGACGAATGCACCGGATCGCCTCTACACCGTTGCCGTCCGGCAGACGCAAGTCCATGAGCGTGATGTCGGGCCAGTGTCTCTCAAACAACCTTACAGCGTCGGCCACCGTGCCAGCCTGGGCACAAACCTGCATTCCCGGTTGCGCCTGCAAGATGGCGGCGATGCCGGTACGAGTGATGGGATGATCGTCCACCACAAGAACGCGTATGGTTTCTTCAACTGTCACTGTAATATTCCTCTTGATCTTCGGCCGAGAGCGTGGAACCATCCGGGTGCATGCCGCAACCTCATCACGACTTCGGTTCCTCTGCCCGATTCGCTGTGGATAAGAAGGGTGCCGCCGATGCGGTGCATGCGCTCGCGCATACCGACCAAGCCATAGTGCTCGCCAGTGGTGTGGGACAGGTTTGCCTCGGTGAATCCGCCGCCGTTGTCGATAACGGTCAGGGTCAGATCCGCACCCTCAAGCGAGGCAGAGATCCGGATCCAGTCGGGATGTCCATGCGTCCCCGCATTTGCAATGGCTTCACGGGCGACCATGAGCAGTTCATGGCCGGTCGATCCGGAGATGCCGCTGATGGGGTCCACTCGCTCACACACAACCGGGATTCCGAAAGCCCGTGCAGACTGTTCCGCAAGCGCAGCCAGTGAGTAAGGGAGATCGATCTGCTCCTCCTCTTTGCGACGAAGGTTCCAGATAGCGTGACGAGCCTGGTTGATTGTAGCCAGTGTCTGTGCCCTGGCTACATCTAGGAGGTCACCATCCTCGGGTGCGTCCTGTCGCTGCGTCGCAATTGCCTCCAGCAGCAGAGATACGCCTGTGCACCCCTGAATCAGGGTATCGTGCATCTCCCTTGCGAAATTGCGTCTTTCTTCGAGCACCGCTGCAAAACGCATTCTTACTCTTCTGAGATTTACGATATAGGCGAGTATGCCGCACCCCAGCAGAGCCAATAAGCAGATAACACGAAACCACCAGGTCTGATACAGGAAGGACCTTTGCCTAAAGCTGAAAGCCGCCTCGGTAGTAAGGTCGGGATGGCCGATATTAAAGGCTTGGACCCGGAAGCGGTAGGTCCCCGCGGGAAGCTCGGTGTATGTAGCGGTCTGACTGGAACCCCCGGAAATCCAGGCATGATCGAAGCTATCGAGCCTATAAGAGAACCGCATCCGATCTTCTGGGCCAAGAAAGAGTGAGGCAAACGAGAATGTGAGACGTGTGCTTCCGGCAGGCAACTGCAGATCGTCATTCACCGGGATATTCTCACCATCCCGCGTTATGCCTGTAATTTTGACGGCCGGCGCCCGCTCAACGTCTAGGTTCTTGGCGAGGACATGGACAGCTCCGCGATTGCTCGAGAACCACACAGTATCGTCTGGAGCGAGGTAGCCTGACGGGTATCGACCTCCGGAAAGCAGGGCTCCGTCCGCCTCATAGGGCATGCGATAGAGCGTGACACTGAGAAGGCGATTTTGGCCTGGAGGATCACCATCCATGTCCCCTTCGGGCACAGAGGAGATTGTCTCCTCGCTTGATATCCAGAAACGGCCAGTCCTATCCTGTAGGATCTGATAGACGATATTACTCGTCAATCCTTGCGCGGTGGTGTAACGATTGATGGAGTTATCTCGATACCGGAACAGGCCGTGATCTCTGGTGCCAAACCACATCGCGCCGAGCCGGTCCTGTAGGACGGACCATACCTTCTCCTCGCGAAGGGCAGCGGTTGCCGGGCCTTGTACGAAAGCTCCGGCATGCCATCGGCTCAACCCGCGGTCGGTCCCGATCCATATATCATGGTCGCGATCCTCAAAGAGGCTCCTGACGCTTAGATTGGCAAGACCGTCAGCGGTTCGGTAGTGGGCCATGCCCTTGTTGCTAATGCAATAAAGTCCGTCATCCGTAGCAATCCACATTTCGCCACGGCTGCTCTCGAGAAAGCCGCGTATGAAGCCACTAATAACGAAGTGCTGCGGCATGCTAGAGAAGGGTGTTGTCTTGCTTCCAGCTAGATGGAAAACTCCGCGCCCTTTTGTGCCCACCCAAGTGGAACCGTCCTTCGCGCTATAAATACTGCGTATTGGCGCGCCTCGCAAGCCAGAAAACGTTACGGGAATTGCCGTCGCACGAGAGACCCGGAAGGCTTTCTGAGCGACGATCCAAACATCGCCGTTCGGGGCGCCCGATACAGCGCCATAGTTATTGGCTTTTCCAAAAGCGGGAAGAGGTATAACGCTAACCTGGGTCTTCACGAGGCGCACCAACCCGTTCTGCGTTCCTATCCATAGGCGATGGTCGGCATCCTCGAATATGCTACGCACGGTATCGATCGGATAAAGGCCTTTGTCACCTACTCGCGTAAATATCCCGTTCCGATAGGCCCACAAGCCTTTGCCTATGGTGCCTATCCAGATGGTGCCATCACTTGTCTGTCGCAGCGTACGGACCGCGGCAGCGATCTCTGGAACACGCTGAAATCCTTCATGCACTCGATGCAATAGGCCACTGGAGGTGCCAACCCATAGTGTCCTATCTGTTGCTTCTAGGACGGCGTTCACTTGGTTCAGTCGCTGAGGACCCGGTATAGAGATATTCCGGATATGTCCGATGTCTATCGAGATCAGCCGGGAGCCGCCCGCCAAGATATGGTGCTCGTGATCTTCCACAATAGCTTGGACATCAAAAGCCGCGATTGGCGAAGGTTGATCGACGCGCACCAGCTGTTCTCCTTGTTTGAGGAAAAGTCCGGTGTCGGTTCCCACCCACAGTCGGTTCCTTGAATCCTCATAGAGGCTATGAATAAACGCGCCAGTCAGCCCATCGGGGGCCGCATAAGTCTTGCTCACCCCGGGGCCAGTTATATGCAACAAACCACCTCCGTCAGTCCCCGCCCATAGAGTACCGTCCCTCGCGAGTAGGAGGCAATCAAAGCTGTTGATCGAAGGACTCTGGTTTGTTCCGTCGATCAGTGGGCTAAATCGTGCGCCATCAAAGCGACTCAGGCCGCCGCTGGTGCCTACCCACAGATAACCATCACGATCCTGGGCTAGGGCCTGAACACCGTTTTCAGGAAGTCCATCTCTCGAACGCCAGATGGTTCTTGTGAAGTGCATGGCCTGGCCCGATGTGGAGAGTGCAGAAGCAAACAAAACCAGCAATATTCCGGCAAACCAGGACAGCGCGCGAAACGAATTGATGCAATTCTGAATGCTTGGCACACTCCTTGTCATGGCGCGGAATGGCCCGTTGCGAATCATCTTATGATTATGAACCGTTTACGGAGTGAGGATATGAAGAGCAAAGCCATCCGTCAAGACGGTTATCTCTACCATGGAGCAGCACGCTGTGTTGACATACCACAAAAGCAGGCCACTCCAAACGGGAGTGGCCTGTCGGTTGTCGGGCTCAACAGTAGAAACCCGCTAGAAGGTCAGTCTTCCGGAAAGCTGCACTTGCCGGGGGGAGTTGGTCTGCGACTCTAGCGCCCCTGAACTGAGCGTTCCGAAGTAGGTGTTGCCGACGGTTGTATTGACAGAGGCGAACAGCGGGTGGTTGAGTGCGTTGAACACATCCATCCGCACTTGGAAGCGAACAGGCCCGGCAATCACAAAGCTCTTCCGGGCGCCAAGAGTGAAAGCGGTTGTGTATGGCTGCCGGATATCCCCAAAAGTTGTCGGGAAGTATGTGTTCCATGTGGCAAAGTCATTGTAAATATTGTTGCCGCTAGCCGGTGAATAGCTATAGCCGGGCATGCCTGTAACACCTGTCCATGCGGGATATATCGTAGTATTTGCAAGCGTTGCCTTGGATACGGAACTTGTGGGGAAGGCCGCGAACTTGGTCGTGTCAAACCAATTCGAATGTGACTTTTGGCCGACGGGCTTCGGATCCGTGCCCTGGAAGAATGAGCTGTTGGTTGGGAAAACGACGGGCACGCCCGACTGGAAGTTGTAGATGCCCGAGAACTCCCAACCGCCAACCAGTTCATCCACTACCAATCCGTGATTGTTCAGGAAGCGCTTTCCGCGCCCGAAAGGCAATTCATAGATTGGTGCGATTTGATAGTGGAACCGCTGATCGCCAGTGGCCAGCCGCTTCTCAATCTTCACAGCGACCGCCTGGCTACCGTTCTGGTTGTAGATGTTGTTCTCCGAGATCTGCTTTGAATAGCTGAACGTTTGCAGGACGCTGAATCCGTTGTTGAACCGCTTTTCCACCTTCGTGTTCAGCGCATAGTAGAAGACCTTGCCATCGCCCGAGTTCAAGTAAAGGTCTCCGGAGGTGGGGTTGGGGCGAAGCAATTGGTATGCGCTTACCGTTGAGGCGGCGGCCAACGTAGCGTTAATGTTTGCAACACCCTTGAATGGATTGGGGAGGGTCACATTGCCGGGCAGAGTAGTAACCACTGCACCAGATGTTGCGAAGGATGGCGTGTTTGCTGCATACCAGGCCCCGGCGCTCGGAGTGTTGATGGGGATGGGCAGAGCGAGACCATGGGTTGCGTTGAAGAGGCCGGTTACCTCAAACAGGTAGTCCTTGAACTGTCGCTGCACGCCAAGAGTGGCTGTGTCCACGTAAATACGGCCAATATTGAAATTCGTGAAGGTGCTAAGCCCAACACTACCTATGTTGGTCTGGAGTCCCGACGAGTTGCCGATGGGCTGTACCAGCCCACCCGGATACGGATTGTCCCAGGTCTGGCCCACGCCAAGGTAGTTGAGGCAGGCACCTGGACAGTAGGAGGTGCTTTGACTGTACCCGGTCTGATTGAAAGACGGACTGAAGTCGGCCTGCACAAAGCGTCCCAGTCCGCCGCGAAGCACGGTCTTGTTCGTCAACTGGTAGGCGAAGCCGATGCGCGGCTGGAAGTACTTGTAGCGTGGGGCAGTCTCATAGCGGCTGGTTCCATTGACGCCCGCATACTCAGGTCCACCAATCACCTGGAATGCGCCAGGCTGGACCCCCCACGTCTGAAGCAAGACGGAACCTGCACTGGTGCCGGCCTGATCTGTCGCATAGGTCGGCTCCGACGCGGCGGTTGCGACAGTTTGCGGGGCGGTGGGATTGTATTGGCTGAAGAAACGGTTGAATCTCTCGGTGGTTGGACGCTCATAATCCCAGCGCAGGCCCAGGTTCAGGGTCAGATTGGGCGTAAGTCTCCAGTCGTCCTGGAAGTAGAACGCGGTATAGTGCTGCGAAAAGAAAGAGGTGGCACTAATTGGCATGGTGCTGTTAGTGCCAGGAAGCCCCATATAAAAATCGGCGATGGGGGAGCCCCAGCCACTGCCGCTCGTCGTACAGCCGGTGACGCTGACACCGCACTTTGACGTATAATTTCCGTTGGCTCCGACGGCGGGGAATGCGAACACTCCACCAGGGGTGGCCAAAGTGGAGTTGCCCTCCTGTTGGATCATGTATTCCACGCCGTAGTGGAAATTGTGGTTCTTGTAGGTCTGCGTGAGGCTCACGTTGATGTCCTGATTGACGTCGAGGGGAGCATTTACTCCACCGTTGCCATCCGTTCCCATAGCACCGGTGGCGAAGGAGGAGGTGAAGCCGGTGACTTCTGGAATTGTGGGAATCTGCATCTGACCTGCGAAGGTTGACGAGAATCCCACCGTGGTGGGGTCGATCCCCAGGCCCGGAGCATGGGTAGGTGCGGAGAAATAACTCATTGCATGGTAGTTCAGGTCAAGAAGCAATCTCTCGTTCAGGGTAATGTCGTGGTCGAGGGTGAGGCCTTTGTTCGTACGGACCTGTAACCTCCCTTGGATAGGAAGGGGGTTCCCGGTGGTTAAACCCGCCGCGGTCGCGGTCGTGGTGATCGCGGTGCCGAAACCCGTGTAGCTGAGTTCGTTGAAAGTGTTGTAATACAGATCCACATAGGTGTGGTTTCGATTGTTCTCGGTTTGGTCCACACGCAGCGTATAGCCGTGGAACTTGTCGTTCTGCACCGCTATCTTCTGAAAGTTGTCGCTGTCGCTGCTAACCGCGTTGTCGGTGGGGACATCGGGCGCCGGCATCATCGAGTAATAGAGTTGGGCAATTGGATCCATGTTAGGAACTGTTACCCCTGCTGTCGTGACTGAGTTCCCTGAAGGTATCGCTTCGCAGGTATTGGTGACGGGGGCCATAGTGCCGTAGGTGGAACACGAGAACGGCACTCTGCTGCCCGTGGTCGACGAATAAGGATTGTAGAGCTGGACTGGATATTTAACGCCCGAGACCACATTGTAGGACTGGCTGAAATCGCCCTTTCTCTCCAACAGACTCGGAACCGTCGCCAAACCAAAGTCCTCAGGCCCAATGTTGCGAATGCCTGCATAGCTGAAATAGAAGAAGGTCTTCTTCCTGCGGCCGTCATAGAGCTTGGGAATCCATACCGGACCGCCGCCGGAACCGCCATACTCGTGGGTATGAATCGGGGCCTGGGCCTTGCCTAATGCATCGTTCTGAAAGGAGTTTGCGTTGAGAGCAGTGCCCTGCCAGGTTTCGTACAAGTCGCCGTGAAACTTTACGGCGCCCGACTTAAATGAGAGCATCACGTTCGCTGCCGACCCCCTGCCGAGCGACGCATCGTAACCGTTGGTGACCATTTTCAACTCGTTGACAGAGTCCATGGGCGGTTCAAACGCCAGGCGGCCCATGTTCGCTTGAGATCCACTCGAGTTGTAGTTGACCGATCCGCCGTCCAGCGTATAGGAGAGGGCTCCAGGGAGGCTGCTCCCCCCCGTTCCATTCACAGTCGTGCTGGAAAGGGCGCTGCCCGACCAGAGATACACACCCCCGCCAACGCCAGTGTTGACCGTAACGCCGGGCAAAAACGACTCGTCCATCGTCGGAGCGTTCGACTGGGTCGGGATCTCCTCAAGCTCTGCCAGCGTGACCACCGAGCCCGAGGCCGATGAGGTCATGTCGATCAACGGAGTCGTTGTCTCGACGGTCACCGACTCGGTTACAGCACCGACCTGCATTTGTGTGTCGACATACTTCTTGTCGCCAACTTGCAACTCGATGGAGGTACGCTCCTCGGTCTTGAACCCAGGCGCCTTCACCTGAAAATGATAGTGGCCGGGCAGTAGCGTCAGGACGATCCAGTCGCCTGCGCTGTTCGTATTCGTTGTCTGAACCACGCCCGTCTCATCCGCCGTCACCGCGACTGTCGCGTTGGGGATAATGGCGCCTTGTGGGTCGGTAACCCTGCCGCCCAAGGAGGCTCTCACATCCTGCCCATATGCCCATCCGCAGGCAACAAGGAATAAACCCACAACGATGGTTACGGTCGCATGATCTGCTTTGCCGAGCTTGAAAAGTACTGATAGCTTGCGTGACATCACGTAAAGCCTCCACAGGGTCGTTCGTGTTTAGCTCCTAAATGCGGGCATGTTCAGACTGTTTGGATCAGGAGAAAACTATTCGCATGAGCGAGAGGCTGTAAACCTACTAAAGTATGGTTTCCACGAATAAATAATTGCCCACTCTGTGAGGCTCGGCAGCGGAAACTTCCTGCGTATCTCACCCGTATCCAAACCATCGTGTGCCGACTGGACTGTTAAGTTTGCCATGCATCTCTCTCACCGGATAAACTTGCCCGCCATGAAGCCACCCGCCCTACTGCCACTCCTCGCTCTTACCCTCGCCACATGCGCCGTCGCCCAGGCTCCCAGTCAGACTGACACCCTTCCTGGCATGCAGCCCTCCGGTCAGGCTCCCGCCCAGCCTCGCGCTCGGCGGCCTCCACCACCGGCCGCCGAGCCGGTTCCTGCTCCCTTGCCTCCTCCGCCACCACCGGCCGTCGGCACAAAGTTCACCGCGCCCGCGACGGCGCGGACGACGTACAACTTCAATGCGAACTGGAGGTTCACGAAGGGCGACATCGTGGGGGCGCAGGAGGTCGCTTTTGACGATTCAAAGTGGGAGACCGTGAGCACTCCGCATACCATGAACGACGTCGACTCGTTCCGCGTCATCATCGACCACAGCGGCGGCGATCGCGGAACCTACAAGGGCATCAGCTGGTACCGGAAGCACTTCAAGCTTCCTGCCGAGGCCGCAGGCTCGAAAGTCCTTATCGAGTTCGAAGGCATGCGCCAGGCCGGCGAAATCTACCTCAACGGCCGCCCTTTCGGCCTCTCCGAGAACGGCGTTACTGCCTACGGCGTCGACATCACCTCCGGCGTCCAGTTCGGCGATCATGACAATGTCCTCGCCGTTCGCGTCGACAACACCACCACCTACCATGAGCGTGCCACTGACATCCCATTCCGCTGGAACGCCAACGACTTCAACCCCGACTTCGGCGGCATCAATCGCCGCGTCTGGCTCCACGTCACCGGCAAAATCTACCAGACTCTTCCCATCTACGACGGCCTTGGCACCACCGGCACATACATCTACTGCACCAACTACAACATTGCGGGGAAGAGCTGCGATGTAACGGTGGAGTCGCAGGTGCATAACGCGACGGCGGACCGGCGAGCGCCCAGTTCCAAGGTGTCGCTGTCGGCGGTTGTGGTGGATAGGGACGGCGTGGTGCGGGCATCGATGCAGGGCACCAATACGGATGTGCTACAGGGCGCGAAGACGGTGCTTACGGCGACGGCGATGCTGAACGGCGCGAAGTTCTGGAGCCCCGATGAGCCCAACCTCTACGACGTCTATACCATGCTCACCGTAGACGGCAAAGTCGTTGACGTCACCAAGACCACCACCGGCTTCCGCAAGACGGAGTTCAAAGGCGGCGTCGGTACCGGCGGCGTCTACATCAACGACAAGTTTGTTTACCTCAAGGGCTTTTCCGAGCGCTCCGCCGACGAGTGGGCCGGCGTCGGCGCGGGCTACCCCGAGTGGATGCACGACTTCACCGCGCAGATGATCCGCGACGACCACGCCAACTACATGCGCTGGATGCACGTCACTCCGCAAAAGGAGGACGTCGAATCCTACGACCGCATGGGCATCGTCGAGGTCGCGCCCGCCGCCGACAAGGAAGAAGACGGCATGGGCCGCCAGTGGGACCAGCGCGCCGAGGTCATGCGCGACTCCATCATCTACCTGCGCAACAACCCCAGCATCCTCTTCTGGGAGGCCGGCAACACCGGCGTCACAGGACCGCAGATGGAGCAGATGGTCGCCCTCCGCAAAGAACTGGATCCTCACGGCGGCCGCATTATGGGCTGCCGCTCATTGCGCGAACCCGGCGCAGTCGCCGTGGCCGAGTGGTGGGGCACCATGCTCGCCGGCCCCTACAACGATGACATCCGCAACCGCGAGCCCATCATCGAGACCGAAGACTTCCGCGACGAAGGCGCACGCCGCTTCTGGGACAACTACTCGCCGCCCTACTATGGCTTCAAGAAAGGCCCCACCGACACCTGGAACTACAACTCCGAAACCTTCGCCCTGGCGCAGATCAAGCGCTACTGGATGTTCTACTCCAACCGGATCTCCAACACCGATCCTGACCACGCCAAGTTCGCCGCCTATTCCTCCATCTACTTCACGGACGAGAACGCTGACGGCCGCCAGGACACCAGCGAAGTCGCCCGCGTCAGCGGCAAGGTCGACGCCATGCGCCTGCCCAAAGAGATCTACTTCGTCGAGCGCGTCATGCAGAACGAGAAGCCAGACATCCACATCATCGGCCACTGGAGCTACCCACTCACTCAGCCTGACGGCTCCAAGACCGTCAAGCCCATGTACGTCGTTGCCAATAACGTCGACGCAGTCGAACTCTTCGTCAACGGCGTATCCAAAGGCAAACTCACAACACCCGAAAACGGCTACCTCTATACCTTCCCGGATATCGCCTTCGCGCCCGGCACTATCAAGGCCGTCGGCTACCAGGGTAAGGCCGTTGTCGCGACGCATGAACTCCGCACTGCAGGCCCACCAGCCGCCATCAAGCTTACCCTCCACACCGCGCCCGGCGGGATGCGTGCCGATGGTGGCGACTACGCTTTCATCGACTTTGAGGTCGTCGACGCTAAGGGCGAGCGCTGCCCCACCGACGACGCTCGTGTCGACTTCACCATGGACGCCGCCAGTACCGCCGGCCCATCCCCTGCCGTCTGGCGCGGAGGCTATAACTCCGGCAAGACCAACACCACCAACAACCTCTATCTCAACACTGAAGACGGCATCAACCGTGTTGCCATCCGCTCCACGCTCACGGCGGGAACCATTAAGGTCACAGCCACCCGCGACGGCCTCAAGCCTGCCACCGTCACCTTTACCTCAAGCCCCGTCGCCATCACCGACGGTCTTTCGCAGGAAGTCCAGGTAACTCTCTCGCCCAACGCAGCAAAGTAATTCCGCCGTCGCAAAAGCCGCGTTCTATCGGTGGCAGGGCTTCAATCCTGCCGCCGAGTAAGTTTTCGCAACTCGCTTCAGTCCATTCGGGCAAGAGAAGCGTTCGCCCAAAGGTCCCTTCTGAAAGGTCTCGCCATGACGAAAGTAGCGCTCTTTTGTGTCTCCGCCGTCCTTGCCCTGGCGGTCATCTCTCCATCCGCTGCCATGCCGCAGTCCGCCGCCCATCCCTTGCCGAAGGTCGAAAAAGTTACCGTCAATATCCCCGTCACCCTAACCGACAACGGCGACAGCTGGACCCTCGACAACGGTATCGTCAAGCTGGCTGTCGCCAAGCGCGACGGCAATATATCTTCGCTGGTCTATCACGGAGTGAGAATCATCACCCGCGGCAGGGAGTGGGAACAATCGCCCTCAGGCACGGTCACCGCGACCGTTACCATTGACCCTGCGACCAACGGTGGCGAGCGCGCCGAGGTCGCCGTCAAAGGCGTCAATTCAGGAGGCACCGGCGGTCGCGGTGGCGGCATGGACATCGAAACCCGCGTCACCATGGAGCGCGGCACCAGCGGCTTCTACACCTACGACGAGTACACCCACAAAGCGTCCTACCCCTTCGTCCACGTCGGCGAAAACCGCTTCATCCTCGAGGACATCAACCCCGACTTCGACTGGCTCTCCGTCGACAAAGATCGCAACATGCTGATGAGCAAGGAGCCCGAGGACCACACCATTCACGCCAAGGAGCAGAGCATCTACACCTCCGGCCTCTACGCCAACTCCGTCGAGCACAAGTACAGCTACAACGCATTGATGTACAAACTCCAGGCCTGGGGGTGGTCCAGTACCAAGGACCACATCGGCGTCTACTTCATCAACCCGTCCAACGAGTACATCGGCGGCGGCCCCGACAAACTCGACCTCATCGATCACATGACCGCGCCCGGCTCTCCCTCCTACCAGGGCATCATCCTCGACTACTGGACCTCCGGCCACTATGGCGCAGGCGATAACACCGAGATTCCAGCCGGCCAGGAATGGAAGCGCGTCGTCGGCCCCATCTTCGTCTACTTCAACGCACTTGCCAACCCCGAAGATCCCTCCCAGGCCGAACTCGATAAGCTCACCGCCACCTCAGGCAGCGGAATGCCGGCCGTCCCCGCAGAGTGGCACGACAATAGCATCGCCCTCTGGAATGATGCGGTCGCAAAATCAAAAGAAGTGAAAGCAGCGTGGCCATTCCCATGGGTCGAGGGCGTCGATTACCCGCAAAAGGCCGCGCGCGCGATCGTCACCGGGCAACTCGTCCTCGACGATCTTCAGGCCGCTTCCAAGACTCTCCCCAACTTGAACGTCGGCCTCACCCACGCCAACTTCAAGGGTTCCGAAAGCGGCTACACCCTGCTCGCAGGAAACGGGCCCATCGTCACCTGGCCGCACGACGGCAACTATTATCAGTTCTGGACCGAAGGCACCCCCGACGGTCGCTTCACCATCCCCAACGTCCGCCCCGGCACCTACACCCTCCACGCCTTCGCCAACGGAGTCCTCGGTGAATTCGCCAAGGCCGACATCATCGTCGAAGCAGGCAAGAAGATCGACCTCGGCAAAATCACCTGGCAACCCGTGCGATATGGCAGACAGATCTGGGACATCGGCTATCCCGACCGCACCGGCGACAAATTCTTCAAGGGCGACGCTGACAATTACTGGCTCTGGGGCTGGGGCCTCCGCTACAGCGGCCTCTTCCCCAACGACATCACCTACACCATCGGCAAGAGTGACTACCACAAGGATTGGTTCTTCCAGGAAGTCCCGCACTCCACCACCACTGCCTGGCTCAATCCCGCCGCCAAGGATCCCTACAACCAGCGCTTCGGTTGGGTTGCCACCCCACCAAGCAAGGCTGACCCATGGCCGCAGTGGGGTCAGGGCCGCGCCACCACCTGGACCGTGAAGTTCAACATGCCCAAAGCCTCCCATGGCACAGCCATTCTGCGCGTGTCCCTCGCCGGAGCCGACGGTGGCGGCAATCGCGCCCTCGGCGGCGCAGCCAACGTAGCTTTTGGCGGAGGAGGCAACCGCGCCCCCGGATCCGGTACACAGCGCCCCGGCGGCGGAGCCAATCCGTCACCCAGTGCCGGCGGACAGCGTCCCGCCGGCGGCGGCTCAGCCTACGTTGGCTCGGATGCACAAGGTGGCCTGACCATCGGCGTCAACGGGCAACCCGTCGGCACCATCCATCCGGTCGCCACCAACGCCCTACGCTACAACTCCAACAAGGGCGTCTGGTACCAGTACATCCAGAAGTTCGATGCCGCTCTACTGAAGCCCGGTGCCAACGAAATGACCTTTACCGTTCCCGCCGGAGACGTCACCACCGGCGTCGTCTGGGACTACCTCCGCCTCGAGCTTAACGACGGCAACAAGTCCTACCCCATTGCCCCCGACAGCCAAAGACCTGACTATCCGACTCTGCCAGACTAGCCGAGAAGCTACTCGTCCCTTACTGGGTGGAGTTGTTCTGTTCGAAGCTGTGATTGTGTATAGTGGGCCTCGACTGAAGAGGCCCCAGTGAAACTGATCGAAACCGTAACCGTGGCACTCGTCCTGGTGACTGCGATTACGCGTGCGCATCAGATTCCGGCGCATACGCTGCTGCCGTATCAGGACCCACATCTTCCCACGCAGCAGCGCATCACCGATTTGCTCCAGCGTATGACCATCGAAGAAAAGCTCGCGATGCTGGGCACCGATCCCACTGTGCCGCGGCTGGGCATCGTGGGAACCAACCACGTCGAGGGACTGCACGGGCTCGCGCTTGGCGGCCCGGGAGGATGGGGCGGCCGCGGCCTGGTCACGCCAACCACGCAGTTTCCGCAGTCGCGCGGGCTCGGGCAAACCTGGGATCCCGACCTGCTCCGTCAGGCCGCCGCCAAAGAAGCGTATGAGACGCGATGGGCCTTCAACAAGTACCACAAGGGCGGGCTGGTGATACGCGCTCCTAATGCCGATCTGAGCCGCGACCCACGCTGGGGGCGAAGTGAAGAGTCCTATGGTGAGGACGCGTTACTGGTCGGGACGCTGGCCACGGCATTCTCCGAGGGGCTGCAGGGCAATAATCCGAAGACATGGATGACCGCATCACTCCTGAAGCACTTCCTGGCAAACAGCAACGAAGATGGACGTGATGGTTCCAGCTCCGACTTCGACGACCGGCTTTTTCATGAGTACTATGCCGTGCCGTTTCGCATGGCGATTGAGGATGGCCACGCCAACGCCATGATGACCTCCTACAACGCCTGGAACCATGTGCCCATGGGCGCGAATCCAGTGCTGCGCGATGTGGTGATGAAGGATTGGGGTTTCGACGGTATTATCTGCACCGACGCCGGCGCGCTCGGCAACATGGTGCGCGCGCACCACACCTACGCGACCATGCCTGAGGCCGCCGCCGCAGCTATCCACGCCGGCATCAATCAATTTCTGGAGAACGCAACCAAGCCTGTGCAGGACGCGCTGACGCAGGGCCTCATCAAGGAATCCGACATCGACGAGAACCTGCGCGGAGTCTTTCGCGTAATGATCCGGCTGGGAATGCTCGATTCGCGCGCGGACGAGCCCTATGCGCATATCGGCTTCGACGCGCCAGGCGGCATCGCCGCTGTGGATGACCCATGGCTGTGGGACAAGAACAAACAACTGGCGCGGAAGGTGACGGACGAATCCATTGTGCTGCTGAAGAACGAGGGCAACCTTCTCCCGCTCAAGACCACTGCTCTAAAACGCATCGCCGTGATCGGGCGTCTTGCGGACAAGGTTGCGCTCGACTGGTACAGCGGAACGCCGCCGTTTGCCATCACGCCTTTGGGGGGAATTCGCGCGCGCGCAGGAAAAACTGTGGAGGTTACATATTCTGACGGCTCCGACCAGGCAGCGGCGGCAGAATTGGCAGGGAAAGCCGACGTCGCAGTCGTCATCATCGGCAATCATCCCACCTGCGATGCCGGGTGGGCCAAATGCCCGTTGCCGAGCGACGGCAAAGAGGCCATCGACCGCAAGAGCCTCACTCTAGAGCAGGAGCAACTGGCGAAAGCCGTCCTCGCAGCTAACCCAAAGACCATCGTCGTCCTGCAGGCGAGTTTTCCGTTCACGACCAACTGGACCCAGGAGAATGTCCCCGCGATCCTGGAGATGACTCATAACAGCGAAGAGCAGGGCGATGGATTGGCCGATGTTCTGTTTGGCGACTACAACCCCGCCGGCCGCCTGACCCAGACCTGGGTTTCCTCAATGGACCAATTGCCGCCCATGATGGACTATGACATACGCCATGGACGCACGTATATGTATCTTGCCGGCAAGCCGCTCTATGCATTCGGCTACGGCCTCAGTTACACGAAATTTGCCTACTCCAACCTGCGCGTAAGCAGCATGCACCTGGCCAGGGACGGCTCCGTGACTGTCAGCATGGACGTGAAGAATACGGGGACACGAGACGGCGATGAGGTTGTGCAGCTGTACGTGGCGCACGTGGGTTCAGCAGTTACGCGTCCGCAGCAGGAATTGAAGGGCTTCCGCAGAGTGACGATTCACTCCGGCGAGACCCGTACCCTGACGATTCCACTGAAAGCAAGTTCGCTGGCATATTGGGACGGAAAAGCCTTCGCTGTCGAGAGCGATAATGTGGAGATTCGCGTAGGCGGCTCTTCGGATGCAATAGCCTTGCGCCAGAAGATCAAAGTCGGTGAATGACAAACCAATGTTGAGTCCGGAAGAGATGTGAATGATTGCTGTTTGATATGCAACGGTGGTGACGCGTGCGGCTTCTTTGGTCGTCGTTTTGCGGTCGCCCAATCGATCTTGGCCAGTGGGGCCAGGGTCAGGCCAGATTTTTGGCATATACCTGTAGTATGGCCAGACCGTCCAGAATGGTGGGTACATTGAGCCCCAGGCTTTTCAAGAATGGCTCGTCGCTTTCGGCTAGATCCAACGGACCTTTGAACGTTGAATCTCTTTTCCGTGGTTCAGCTCCATAAGCTCGTTGTTTACATCGACGATCAGATCATCTGGACTTGTCTGTGCGGCACGGTTCCAGAAGCCAAGTGAGCTGCCGTCTCTCGGAGTAGGTGCATCGGTGTTCATCGCCATCACTGTCGCTGAGTGAAGGGAAGGGGAGTTTTCAGATGTGGAAACGTATACCACGTAACGAGGCGGCGCCTTGTTCTCGGAATCGGGTCTAAAACAGACCGAGTAAAATTGGACGGGCTTTGAGTTTGTCATTGCTAGCTGGAATCTCCTTTTTCAGTCCTGATTCGCTCGAATTATGAGGCTCTTCAGCCGTATGGCAAGGGCGAAGCTGGAATTTCGGTCGAAAAACGGAGCGATTCCGCGCCGCACTGGACTCGACCGTGTAATCGAGATTGTTCCTCGCCGATTTCTCAGACACTCTTTCCTCCTCCTTTCTCTTCAGCGATTCGATTTACTGGCCTCGCGATCATTGTTAGTTTGCCGGAAGCGGCAACAGCGCGATCCGTCGCAACATCGCAGTGAACCGCGCTCGCGTCAGGTGTCCTTCCGCCAGCATCAGCCAGTAGTACCGCGCGTTCTTCACCAACCGCCCTCCCGTCTTCACCAGCCTCTGCTGCAAGCTCGTCAAGGACCACAACTCGATCCCCTTCGGCAGAACCAGTCTCCGCCACAGGTTTGTTTCCCAAGTTGTAGGCGAGAATGCTGAGCCACAGCCGAACGTCATTGCCGCGAAACCGGTGGCAGCTCAGCCGCGTCATCTTCACCGCCTGCTTGCCCTCCTCAATCCATTGCTCCGCTTTGCCGCACTGGTTGTAGAAATGGACAACCTTGCGGTTCCTGAGCAGAGTGTTCGTCACGATGACGCCCACCCGAGGGAACAGCTCCCCGGCATGGAACTCTCACCCATTAGGTGCGGACCTCCGGAACGTCTTTACCACGTTCGCATCGTCATAAAGATTGACGATGACGACGATCCGAGGACTCACGGCTACGACTCAAAATGAAAATCCGGGTTAAAACAATCTCCCGCGAATCAGTCGTGCCGGTACAGCTTTACCTTCTGGATGGTCGGCGTACTTCCGCGGAAGATCAGATAGTTGTTGCCGTTGGTCTCATCGCCGTTCAGCAGCCGGCCCGGTACCCAGACCCCGTCGTGGAATGTCCCCTCCTCGACGCTCAGGATGTCTGCCTGCCGCGGCCCGCTGGAGTTGGGCGCAAAGGACAGCGTGAGCCCTTCGGCCGCAACAATGAACTCATCCGGGCCCGTATTGAGAATCAATGCTGCGCCTGGAGGCACAGTCGACTGTGCCAGCGTGGGACCTGACAGCGCAGCCTGCGGGCCTTGTCCCTGCTGATACTGAATGCGCAGCAGATATCCTCCAAGTTCCACCGCGGCCTTGCTGTCTCCCGCCTGTCGCACCACGCTGGTCATCTTTGACTTGTCGATGCTGGTCAACAGCGGCGTGAGCTGATTCAAAACGGCGTAAGAAGCGCTCAACGGCCCATTGTCGACACTTTGATCGACGGCAAACGGCGAAAAACCGAAGACCCCCTGGCCGAAGGCAAACAGCGCGTTCGCACCGCCCGCCTCGCCGCCCCGCGTCTCCGGAATGAACAGCGGATTGCCTAGATGGTCGTAGGCAGCCAACACTCCGCGCAGATCGGGAAGGTAAATATCCGGCGCAAGCACATCGATATGCGAAATCCCTGACAGCCACACATCCAGCACGCGCGAGACCGCACCGCCGCTCGGATGGTCACCGCCGGGCTCGCCGGTGTATTGCGTGATCCAGGTGTTCACGTACATCGGGATCGGATACTCCGCTTTGCCCGCAGCTGCCACCGCGTCGATGTACTGCGAGTACTGCCATGCCTCGAAGATCTCCTGCGCACGTTGCGAATCGCCGAAGACCTCACCCCACGTACCCTTCGTGCGGAATCCCGTTCTGCCCCACACATCCAGAAACTCCGGCTGCAGGTGCTCCTTATTCTTCGTCAGGAACGAAAGCAGCGCGTCGGGCACCGGCCTCTTCCACACCACTTCTGCTTCCGCCGAGCAGTCGCGCGCAGGGCCTAGTACGCCCGATTCGTTCTCGACCTGCATCATCAGCACCGTGTGCTTCGTTCCATCCACTTCCTTGATGTGCTTCATCAACGCTGCGAATGCCCTCGCATCCGCATCGCGATTCGCGTTGCTGAAGGCCGAGAGAGTTTCCAGATTCGTCCCCTGCTGGTCCTGTACCCGCGGAAACCGCTTCATATCCGCCTTAACCCACGCGGGCGGATAGGTAGACGTCCCATTCTTCCAGCTTCCGAACCACAGGATCACCAGGTGCAGGTGACTCTCCTGCGCACCCGCGATTGCCGCATCTACATAGGAGAAGTCGAATTTACCCTCCTGCGGCTCGATCTGCTGCCATGTCGCGACCGCCAGCAGCGTGTTGAAATGTTCGGCAGCCATCCTCGGCCATATCGGCTTCATATAGTCCAGGCTGGAGGTACTTGAGTTGCGCAGCTCGCCGCCCAGGATAAGGAACGGCTTTCCGTCCACCATAAGATGGGGAAGCGGGCCTGACTTATCCAGATAAGGGGTGCCGTCGGAGGGCAGCGCTGCACTGGCATACCCGGTCAGAGCAGCCAGCAGGATGGCGAGGGAAATTCCGCGTGTCGACATACGCCGAGGATTATAAGCTAGCCGTGTTGCTTTGCAACTTGAACGGTATGGCTTCCTGATTAGCGAGCACGTGCCCCTTGTGCTATCGCTACTGCAAGGAAGTCGGGGGAGCACGGCTTCCCGCGATTGCCACTCTGGGAGTCAGAGCCACGGAACTGCGAAGGCGGTCCTTTACGCGGATAGCAATCGCGCGCCTGCGAGCATACTCGGGCAATTATTGCATACTGCAAGTGGACCCGCGGCATGATCACAGAAAACACCACGCCCACCTATCACACGAATTTCAACGAGTTCTAATCTAGAAGTACATAGTTGGATGGTCAGTTTTTTCAGTCAAACAGACAACCGCCATCCGAAATGCCGACGATATTGTCGGGACCTTTTATGGAAACCATCCGAGCGATCTCTTCACAACTTCGGGATTTAAGGAAGCTTGATTAATACTCTTGATGCCCCTTTACAAAAAAAGTTTGGAGTCGCTATCTTTCCGCAGGTCCCTGCAATTGTTGTGGCCGGGTGGTAGCAATGCCGTCAGCTATGACTACGGGCTTCGACGTAATCTGCACCTGCGCGGATTTCAGCCCGTCACGTTTTGCGGTCACTGTGATCGTGCCGGCTGTCAGGGTCGAGCGCACCGCGACGCGGTTGATACCCAGTTCCGTGTTCAGGTACAGATTGTTGGTCGAGTTGAGCTTGCCGCTGTTGTATCCGCCGCGCCAGATGCCCGGCCCGGTGCAGGTAAAGTCGACCCGCGCATCGTCCGTCGGGCAGCGCTGGCCCTTCGCGTCGACCACCTCGAAGTCGATGAGGCTGATGTCTTCGCCATCCGCCTGAAAGCCCTTCGGCCCTACGATTGATGTCAGCTTGATCGCTGCCGCGGGTCCGGCCGTCGTCAGCTCCTGCTGGGCAACCACCTTGGCGCCATTCTTGCCGATCGCCTTGATGCTGCCGGGGGCGAATTCGACATCGGGGAAGGCGAAGGCCCAGCCGTTATCCGGCTTGCTGTTGACGCCGTGGGATTTGCCGTTGACAATCAGCTCCACCGACTCCGTGTTGGCGATGACGTAAACGGTCTTGACCGTCTTCGACCCATCGGGCTGCGTGGCCGGGTAGGTCCAGTGGCCGAGGATATGCAGGTCGGGTTGCTCGGGCGGGCTCTGGATCACGCGGTAGGCGAAGTAGATCTCCTTGGGCAGGCGCATCGCATCCACCTTGCCGCTGACCCGAGAGACTTCGGTCGAGTCCTGGCGTCCGTCCGCATCCTCATCGGTGAAGTAGATGGAGCAGTAACCCGACCAGCGGGCGTGAGCCGGATCGGTGTTGGAGATGCGGTTCTTCCAGTACTCCCAGTACTGTTTGACACCATCCAGGGCAAAGCTCTCGGAGGTGTAGAGAAACCCGTCGCGCTTCCATGTGTCGTTCGGGCCTTTCTTCGCCTTGTAGTATGGCGGCGAGAAGTCGTCCCACATGCGGCGGGCGCCTTCGTTGCGATAGTCTTCGGTCTCAATGATCGGGGCGCGGTCGCGGCGTTCGGCTGAGTAGGCGCGGAAGATGGCGGTCGGTCCGGACAGGTTCTCCACTCCAGTGTCCTGCGCCATCATCACGCCGTAGTACTCCGCTATCGGGGTCGTAGCTGTATTGGCCTTGTCGTTGGAGTCGCCGCGGGTCCCGATGACGCGGCCTCCGGAGGGGTCCCATTGCTTTCGCAGATCGACCATCTGCTGCATCTGCTCCGGCGTAACCACAGTGTTGCCGGCCTCCCAGAACAATATGCTCGGATTGTTGCGGAAGTAGATTATGGAGTCGCGCATCACCTCGACACGCTGGTCCCACTGGCGTCCGAAGACATCACGCTCCTTATCTCCGGCCGGGCACACCTGGATAATGCCGAAGCGGGCGTAGGAATCGGCATCGGTCTTGGTGGGCGAGATATGCATCCAGCGCATGTAGTTGCCATGGCAGTCGCGGATCATCTTCGCGGTGAAGTCGTGCATCCAGTCGGGATAACCGGCCCCGACAGCCGCCCATTCGTCGGTAGAGCGCTCGGAGAATCCTTTGAGATAGACGAACTTGTCGTTGACGTAGACGCCGCCGGTGCTTGCGCCACCCTTGAACTCGGCTTTGCGGAAGCCGGTTTCGAGGCGATTGGTATCGACCATCTCCCCATTCACTTTGAGGATGGTGTACACGTCGTACATGTACGGGTCTTCGACGCTCCAGAAGCGAGCATCCTTCAGACCCCCCGTGGCCGTATGGACGCTCTTTTCACCGTCGACCATGTCCACCGGGTCGCCGTCAAACTGGGCGCGTACGTGTCCGTTGTGATCTACGATTGCGACCGACAGGCTGACCGTAGCGCGCTCGCCCGAACCATTAAGCACTTCGGCTTCCACGGTTACGTCAGCGGTTTTCTTGGCGATGTCGAAGTTCGATGGATAGATGTAGGTGCCCTGGCTCTCCAGGCCGTAGTAGAGAGGAAGCGTGGTGTGAATCTTGCCGGTGGCATGCAGCCAGACGTGGCGATTGATGCCGCCGTGGTCGGGGTTGAAGTCGTTCGCGTTCCACTCGTATCCCTCCGGGACGCAGGGCGTTCCGTCCGCGTTCTTGGGGTTGGCCATGCAGAAGGCGCGTTCCTGGTAGCGGGTGGAGTTGTCCACCTTGACCGCAAGCACGTTCTCCTTTGGCCCAAACTGCAATGTGTCGGTGATGTCGATCCCGTATGCGGTGACTCCATTCTCGTAGAGCCCGACCGCCTTGCCGTTCAGATAGATGTCCCCAGCCTGGCGCATGCCTTCAAACTCGATGAAGACCTTGTGCCCGGCTAGACTGGCGGGAAGCTTGAAGTGCTTGCGGTACCAGGAGATGCCTTTGTAGGTGCCGGTGTCGCCGCCGCCGTGCGAGATGAGGTTCCGGAAGGAGTCGACGTCGTTGAAGCTATGCGGGGTTGCCACCGTATCCCACTTGGAGTCGTCGAAGCTGGAAACCTCCGCGCCCGGGACATCCCCCTTGATGAATCTCCAGCCGTAGTTGAAGTTCAGCGTAGTACGCGGGGATTTTGGCGGAGCGTAGGGCGCGCCCGCGGACGGGGCGGCAAGAGCCGGGTAAGCGCGTCCGAGCACGACGGGAAGTCCCAGCGCCATGAATGTTGTGGTTCCGACGAAACTGCGGCGAGTAATTTTTCCAGACGACATACGGTATCGGTGCCTTTCGGGTATGAGTATATAGGGATCCGGTCGCAAGTATGCCACGGACATGTTGATGTTATTGACGAATGGATCGGCTACTTTGACTCACTTCCCTCGACTGCGTGCGGAGAGAAATACTTGCCGCATATTCGGTTGCTAAGAGGTTCACCTGCGTTCTTCATAGACGTCGGCTTCAATGACGTTGAGGATTGCTCGATTGTCGTGGGTGACAGGCACGACGCCAGTGCCGTCATACTTGCCGGTAATTTCAGCCGTGCCCACAGCAGGGGCGGCATGACTCGGCGAATTGCCCTTGACCTGATAAGCTGCTAATGGTAACGCTGAAACAGCGAAAGTCACGTCAAGCATGCTCACCATCGATCGCCGCAGATTCCTCACCGGCTCCGCCACTCTTGCCGCCATGGCTTCCATCCCTGCGTCGGCCTTCGCGAATTCGGAGACCATCGAGCGCGAAGCCGGCGTCAAACTAAAACTGGGTCTCAACGCCTACTCGTTTAATAAGCAGCTTCGCGATGGCTCCATGACCCTCGCGGACACTGTCCACTTCTGCGCGAAGCAGGGCGTGGATGCACTCGATGCCACCGGCTATTACTTCCCCGGTTATCCGAACGCACCAACCGACGGATACATCTACAACCTGAAGCGTGTTGCCTTTGTGAACGGAGTCGCTATCAGCGGCACCGGCGTCCACAACGACTTCTCTGTAGCCGACCCGGCCGCGCGCAATAAGGACGTTCAGCTCATTAAGGACTGGATTGTTGTCGCCAGCAAGCTTGGCGCCCCGGTCATTCGCGTCTTCTCGGGCTCAGCGCGTCCCGCTGGCGCCACTTTCGAGGAGGCGCTCGCGTGGATGGCGGCCGACCTCCAGGAATGCGCAGCATTCGGCAAAGAACATGGCGTGGTCGTCGCGGTCCAGCAGCACAACGACTTTCTCAAGACTGCTGCGGAGACCATTCAACTCATCGACGCCGTCGGCTCCGATTGGTTCGCCTGCATCCTCGATATCGGCAGTCTCCGTTCCGGCGACCCCTATGCCGAGATCCAGAAGCTCGTTTCTTATGCCGTGTCGTGGCAGATCAAGGAGGAGGTGGGTCGCAACGGAAAAAGTGAACCCACCGACCTGAGAAAGATCAAGGCTATTATCGACCGCTCCGGCTACCGCGGGTACCTTCCGTTTGAGGCGCTGGACTCAGGGGATCCGCAGGCGAAGATCATCGCCTTTCTCGACAAAATTCGTCAGACGTTTGCAACATAAGCGGTTTATCCCAAGCCAACCTGCCGTTGATTTTGTAGAGGTTGTTCGCTTCGCTACCCCCGCGACTGATGAATGATACGGTCGAAGCCAGCGTTGAGCCCGTCGCCTTCGGTGTTCAATGTGAACAGATGGATATTGTATTTCGTACCTGGAGAGCCTTCCGGCGCAAAGTGTGTCGCGTCCAGGTATCCCTCTCTGTCATCATCCCAGAATCGGCACGGATCGTCTCATCCGGCCGCATTCAGCACGAGCTTCGGTCGACTCCAGACCCCTGCGGGATCTTCTGCAGTAGATACAAATATCCCTGGTCAGGCGTCCCGAAATAAACCCAGAACTCTCCGTCATGGAAGCGCAGTTCCCACGCCCAGACGCCACGCCCCTGCCGGCCCATCCTGTCCTAGTCCAACTCCGGGTCGAGAACTGTGAAATCCTGCACGACGTGACCGAGGACAGTCCAATTCACCAGATCTTTAGAGTGTAGGATGACACTCCGGGCGAGTAATGCATGGTGGACGAGATGGCATAGTAGTCGCCTCCCACCCGGATCGCGTCCAGGTCGCTGACGTCGCCCGGCATCACCGGATTGATATAAGTCCCGTCGCCCTGATCGCCCCACTTACCAGGTTCTGGCGGTTCGTCCGTCTGCTCGACTCGGCCTCTTTGCCCACCAGAAGCCAACCCATCACCGGAGCGCCAAGCCCGAACTGCTTGAGTGGACGATGCCGCAAGGTTGCCGTTCTGCTGCGCTTCGAGATTCGGCTGATCAACTGGCAATTCACCCGGCGAAAGGCACGTAAGAAGTTTGCCTACAGACGCCCCTATTCTAGGCTGTCAGAGACCTAGTGAATCGTGAGCGTCGTCTTCAGCGGCGTGTTTGCCGATGAGTCTCCTACCATGATCTGAAAGGTTCCCGTAGCGATTTGCCAGGCGTGCGCCTTTTCCGACCAGTAGGAGAACGAGTGGGCATCAAGCTTTAGTTCAACCTGCTTCGACTCGCCGGGATTCAGCATAATCTTGCGAAAACCTTTGAGCTGGAGCGGCGGCTCATTGCCCTCGGCGATGGGCGGGAAGTCGAGGTACAACTGCGCTACTTCGGCCCCGGCGTGTTTTCCGGTGTTGGTTACGCGGAAGCTTACGATGGCGTTGGCGCTGCCCGGTTGCTGGCTGACCTTGAGGCCGTCGAAACTGAACTGCGTGTAAGAGAGCCCGT